>CAXNFZ010000205.1:0-5586 GCA_964201495.1 Chloroflexota bacterium
GGGGGAGGCGAATCTGCCGCCAGAACTTTTGGCGACTCACTTATTCCATTTCCCGTCACAAGACACGCTATGCCTCCCCACAGTGTGAGAGCTGGGGTGTTTTATGGCGGGAAATACTCTCTTCGCATTTAGATGTCACTCCGTCTGCAGCCTGCTATTCTGTTTGTGCAATAACTCAGGCAGTCAGCGGTAACTACTCAGGGCCTGGATCACTATCTCCTGCGAAGTGTGTTGGCTCTTCCCTTTAAAGCAGAAAGGGGAGTGGCTAAATCTGAGCAAAGAGAAACTCGCGAACCACGACATCGTCCGCCGCCAGAAGGGCGGCGGACGATGTCGTGGTTCGCGGATTGAACCAACGATGTCCTGAGTTGCTGTAATTTTCCACAGGATCTGCATGATGAATGCTTCTGCTCAAGTGCGCCCTGCTGTAGGTGCTGTTGAAATCCGCGACGGCCTGCGAACGGATATGCGTTATGCGGTGGTGGCGGGTCGCCGTGACTGGGGCGCGCCTGCACAACAGCACGGCGATGATGCATTTTTCTGGGGAATGCTGAAACCGCAGCATGAGGCGTTCAAGATCGCAGAAATGCTGCGCACCTGGGGCGCGACTGTGTATGCGGTTGATCCGTTCGGTGATCCGCCGACCGGCATCGCTGGTGAGCCGTGCTGTCGCTCGCTGTGTGAATTGCCGGAGCGGGTGGATTGCGCAGTGCTTTCCATTGACGTGCGCGATGCGCCTGCTGTGCTCGAAGACGTGCTGGCTGCTGGTATCGATACGGTGTGGACTCAGTACTCGATCATGAAGGCAGAGCAGGCGCACCGCTTTGCGGAGCGTGGTCTGCGCGTGATTGACGGCTGCGCGCTCGTGCACTGGGATGTGGCGCACGTGTCCGGACTGGCGAAAGGTCGGCACATCTGCCATATTCACGCAGTGCTTGCGCGCGCGTGGCGCATTCGCGTCGATCCACAAACTGGTGTCGTCGAACGGCTGCCGCCTCTGGATGTGCGCCACATGCCATGGGATCGTGAATCGTACGGCGCGAAGCTGGTCGCTCCGAATTACCCTGAACGGGAAGTCCTCAAATAACCATGTCATATACGCCCGAACAAATGCAGCGCCGTCAGTCCAGCCGGTGGACAATGGTGCAGGCGATTACCGCACCACTGCAGTTTCTCGCCTTCCTTGTCAGCCTTGGGCTGGTGCTGCGTTATCTGATGCTCGGTACAGGATATGAAGTGGCTCACGTTGCTTCACTGGTTAAGGTGGCGCTGATGGTGTTCATCACCGTGACTGGCATGTTGTGGGAAAAAGATGTCTACGGCAAATATTTTCTGGCACCGGAATTTTTTTGGGAGGACCTCGTCAACGGCATCTCGTTGCTTTTCCATCTTGCATTCGTCGGCGTGTGGCTCAGCGGCGCTGCCGAACATACGGTGATGGCGGTGATGGCCGTGGCACTGGCCACGTATGTCGTGAACTTCGCGCAGTTTGCGTGGCGCGGCGTGCAGTCGGCCAGGCAGCGACGCCGGGCGTCGACACCCTGAATGCCCCGAGGGCATCCGCAGTTTGGGGCAAAAATTCTTGCGTGCGAAAACCTCACCCCTTCCCCCCCTCTCCTCCTGCGATTCCGCTTACGAATCTCCCGTGTCAGGCTCGATGCGGCGCGCGAAATCCTGGCGGAGAGGGGCGGTCGAGCCCCGCATGCGTGTGCGCTGACAAACAATCGCTGTGTGCGTCGACGAGTCTCCGCGTCTTCTGCAGACATTTACCTTTACCTGTGGATGCGTCCCCGTAGACGGATGGCATTCGCCAAAGAGGGCGAATGCCATCCTCATCGGCTCAGCCACCCGCCGGCTTTGTCGCACGACTCATCCGAAACATCGCCAGCAGCACAAGCAACGCCGCCACCATACAAACGCCAAGCGTGATCGGCACGACGCCGCGGCCAAACGGTTCGATCGTCCTGCCGATCACGAGCGGGACCACAATCCCGCCGAGACTGGCGCCGACGAGGAACAAGCTGGTCGTGACGCCCGTGATCACCATGCGCGTTTCCACGTACGCGATCATCATCGCGAACAGCGAAGCGACGCCAAGGCCGATCAGCGCCGCGCCGGACCACATCGCCGCCTCCAGATCGCCGAACGATCCCATCACGAACGTGCCAGCGATGCAAAGCACCGTGCTGACGACCAGAATTCGCGCTGCAGGGATCCGCACCGCCAGCGGGATCGACACCAGACGGCCGAACGTGAACGCGCCCCAGAACGTCGCCGTGACCAGAGCAGACGTCTTTTCGTCCAATCCGCCTTTGCGGGCGTACGTAAAGAGCCAGCTCGACATGCCGCTCTCGCCCGCCACGATCAGGAAGAAGAACGCGACGACGAGAAAGATCAAGAGCGGGTTGGCGAACGTCCCGCCGCGCGTGTCGCCGTGATGCTGCTCATGCGTCGGGCTCGGCAGGCGCAGGAAAAGCACCGCCGCTGGAAGCATGGCGATGGCCACGATCCAGTATGCCCATTCGAAACCGACGACCGCGGCGATGAGCAGCGGCGCGATCAGCGAGCCCACGCCGAACATCAGATGCAGCGCGTTCATGAACGGCCCGACCGCGCGGCCGTGCACCCACACCAGAAGCGCATTCAAACCAACATCGATGCCCGAAGCGACGATGCCGAGCAGCATCTGCCCGATCACCAGCAGCCACAACGACTGCAGTGACGGCATCAGTGCCAGCAGCACAGCCACGAGGATCAGACACCCCGCCACGACCGGATGACCGCGCATGCGATCATAAAGACGGCCCGAAATCAACGAGCCGCCCAGATAGCCGAGCGAATACGCGGTGAACAAAATGCTGGCGTCGGCGATCGACACGCCGGCGTTGCCGGACAATACTTCGATTGTGGGTCCGAGCAGCGCAAACGTCAGCCCGAGCAGAATAAAAGCGTAGTAATAGACAATGGTTTGCTGAATGCGCAGAGACATCAACCACCACCCGCTGGGCCGCCCAGACCACCCTCGGTCAGCTTGTACAGATCGGAGAGCACCGCGTCGACTTCTGCGAGCGTAATCGGCGCGCCATCCTTCTTCGACATCGTGCCTGCCGCGATGCGCTCAGCCGCAACTTCGCGAATGGTCGCGTTGCGCTTCATGGCTTCCTTCACAAGCTCGGCGCCAGTCTGATAGCCGATGATCGGATTCAGCGCGGTGACGACGATGGCATTCTTGGCCAGCCAGCCGGTGGCTTTTTCAGGCTGCGCCTGGATGCCGACGAGACAGAATTTCACGAAGGCGTTGATCGCGCCGATCGTGACATGCACCATCTCGTTCAGATTGTGCGCGATGATCGGCATCATCACGTTCAGCTCGAGCTGGCCGGCCTGCGCGGCAAGCGCCACGGTGTGATCGTTGCCCTGCACATGGAACATGGCCATGTTGAGCATTTCAGCCAGCACGGGGTTGACCTTGCCCGGCATGATCGATGAACCAGGCTGCACCGCAGGCAGGCGAATCTCGTCGAAGCCGGTCGTCGGGCCGCTGGAGAGCAGGCGCAAATCGTTCGAGACGCGCGTCATCGTCACCGCGAACGTGCGCATCGATGCGGAGAAATGCGCCGCGTCGGCCATGCTCTGCATGCCTTCGAACAGGTTGTCGCTCTCGTGCAGCGGCTGTCCGAGAATGCGCGACATCACCTGGACCATGCCCTTGTGGTAATCAGGATGCGCGTTCAGGCCGGTGCCGGTGGCGGTGCCGCCGATCGGCATGCGGCGCAGCTGATCAGCAGCAGCCTCGATGCGCTCGAGGTCGCGCTGTACCGCGCGCGCGTATGCGCCGAATTCCTGGCCGAGGCGCACGGGGACCGCGTCCTGCAAATGCGTGCGGCCGGATTTGACGACCGGGTCGAATTCCACGGCCTTCTGCTGCAGCACCTCAACCAGCTGCTGGATCGCCGCACGCAGCTCGGGCAGGCGCCACAGCACGCCAAGGCGAATCGCCGTCGGCGTAGTGTCGTTCGTGCTCTGCGCCATGTTGACATGGTCATTCGAGCCGACCGGCTTCTTGTCCCTGCTGTTGAGCGAGACCCCGAGGAGTTCACTGGCGCGGTTGGCCAGCACCTCGTTGGTGTTCATGTTGTGGCTGGTGCCGGCGCCGGCCTGGAATGGATCGACCACCCACTGCTCCGCCAGCGCACCGGCGAGGCATTCGTCCGCCGCCTGAATGATCGCGTTTGCGAGCCGCACATCGAGCAGCCCCAGATCACGATTGACCTCGGCCGCTGCGCGCTTGATCGCAATCATGCTCCACACGAAAGCACGGTACGGCTTTTGGCCGCTGACCGGAAAGTTGATCACCGCACGTTGCGTTTGTGCGCCGTAATAGGCGCTCGTCGGAACCTGGACTTCGCCGAGCGAGTCCTTTTCAATACGATATTCCATGATGCGTCAGCGAGTATAGCGACGACGCGAGGAAAGCGCCACAACGTGTAATGTATTTCTCACGCGAAGAACGCGAAGAGATCTGAATTCTCTCTCCGAAGAAAATTCCTCGAGCGAAGGCGCGGAAAAGACATCACAAGTCTTTTCCTTCGCGTTCTTCGCGTAATTCGCGTTATTCGCGTGAGACCAATCTGCAGTCGAAATTCGTCCCAGTCTGCGAATGCACTCAGATTGGGGACGGCCGTCTGCCGTCCGCTACGCTCTGGGCAGGCTCTCCGTCGATCGGCGCCGTTCCTTCACGAATTCAAACACGATCGGCAGCACGGAAACCAGCACGATGCCGAGCGTGACGATTTCAAAGTTTTCCTTGACGAACGGAATCTGGCCGAACAGTGCGCCGGCGCCGAGGAAGATCGTCACCCACGCCAGGCCGCCGACGACGTTGTATGTGGCGAAGCGGCGATATTGCATGCTGCCCACGCCGGCGACGAACGGTGCGAACGTGCGCACGATCGGCACGAAGCGCGCCATGATGATCGTGCGGTTGCCATGCTTCTCGTAAAACGCCTCCGTTCTCCGCAGATAGCTGGTCTTCAGAACCCGCGCGTTTTCGCTGAAGACGCGCGTGCCGATCCGCCGGCCGATCGAGTAGTTCACCGCATCTCCGAGAATCGCGGCTGTGACCAGCACCACCCACAGTAGCGGAATGCTCATTCCGCCCGTCGAAGCCGCCAGCGCCCCCGCCGCGAACAGCAGCGAATCACCGGGCAGGAACGGCGTGACGACGAAGCCGGTTTCGGCGAATACGATGGCGAACAGGAGCGCGTAAATCCACGGACCGTAGTTCACCATCAAATCGGCGAGATATTTATCGGTGTGAAGAAGAAAGTCCAGCATAAGTCCAGCAATCGAACCTGGTCAAGTCGACGGCGTTTCGAGTCCAGATCGGTATGTCCTGCAAAATCGTAACGACTCCAGTCGGTCTACTTTTCGGCCGCGAAGCACGCTGTTCTTTAATCCTGCAGGAGCCTGCGGAATGAGAAACAGAGTGCCTCATGAGAAATATTAACCGGAGGTCGGAGCAATTACACGAAATCAGGGAGTGACTAAACTCAAGGATATTCCGCGAATCACGGCATCGCCCCG
>CAXNFZ010000206.1:0-5551 GCA_964201495.1 Chloroflexota bacterium
GGAAAGAGGGGAGGAAAGAGGACGAATGATGAATAAAAATTTGCGGATGATGATCGGGTTGCTGGTACTTTGCGTCGGGATGACATGCGGCGCGGTGCGTGTGACGGCGGCGGCGCCGTACTATCTGGCCGTGGCAGCGCCGTTTCCGACGGTGGCCGACGGCGTGGCTTTCGCGGATGTGAAGGCATTTTGGGCGGGAGATGCCGGGGCGCTGGCCGGTGCGACGAACGACGGTTCGGCACCGACGCTGTTCGTGACGATCGCCACGCAGAAACATTTGGCGACGCTGCTTGGCGCGCCGGCGGCGAATGCGCGCGTAAAGATCGTGGCGCAGGGTGACCTGGTGACGGAGGCGTGGGCGGCGCGTCCGTCGGCGCTGGCGATCATGCCTTTCGAAGAACTCGACCTGCGCATGAAGGTGCTGAGCGTAGATGGCATGCACCTGTTCGACAAACACGCCGACGTGTCGGCGTACCCGCTGGTGGTGAGCGCGTCGACGACGAACCGGGACCCGAAGAAGATGATGGTCGTAGCGATGACGGGTGTGACAGCGCTGGTGCGTGGCACCGCAGTGATGATGGGAAAGAAGGGCCTCACCTACCCGGGTGAAAAGATCCGCGACTGGCTGCAGACGGCGGATATCGCGCATATTTCGAATGAAGTGAGCTTTTGGGAGAAGTGCCCGCGCCCGACGTTCAACGACGGCGTGACGATGTGCAGCGACCCGCGCTACATCGAGCTGCTGGAATACGTCGGCACCGACATCATCGAGCTAACCGGCAATCATCTGTGGGATCGCGGCTGGCAGCAGCTCAACAGCACGCTCGACATGTATGACGAGCGCGGGTGGGTCTACTTCGGTGGTGGGCGCAACGCGGCTGAGGCGCTGCAGCCTGTGCGCTACGAGCTGAACGGCAACAAGATTGCGTTCGTCGGCTGCAACTGGTTCGGCAGCAACTGGGCGACGGATGAAAGACCGGGCTCGGCGCGCTGCGGCAGCAAGAGCCCGCGCGATCTGGATTTGATTCTGCCGGTAGTGCAGCAGCTGAAGGCCGACGGCTACAACGTCATCGTCGGCATCCAGTATGCCGAGTACTACCAGTACGAGCCCAGGCCTGGACAGGTGCAGGACTTCGATGCGCTGCGCGCCGCGGGTGCGGTGGTGGTGAACGGCAGCCAGGGGCATCATGCCGCCGGATTCGCTGTGAACGAGCGAGGGTTTATGCACTACGGCGTCGGTAACCTGTTCTTCGGCGACCAGGCTGGGATTGGGCCGAACCAGTCGATGGTCGACCGGCACGTGTTTTATGGGAATCGATATCTCGGCGTCGACGTCAAAACGGCGCAGATTCGCGACTATTCGCAGCCGCAGCCGATGACGCCGAAAGAACGAGCGGCATTGCTGCGGACGCTGTTCAAGGCGAGTGGGTGGTAAATCAACCATCCCAAATACCTATGCGCTATTCTTTGTGATCTCTATACAATCTCTGTGAACATTTGCGGAGGTTGACATGCGAAAGAGGATAAGCAGGCAGGGGATCGGGCTGATGGCGGTGATTGCGGCGCTGGCAGGCGGGCCGGCGACCGTTGCGCGCGCGGCAGCGCCGCCGCCGCAGGGGCATCGCGCCTGCGACGGCGTCGTAGCTGTTTCGGTGACGAACGTGCGCACCGGTCCTGGCCTGGAATATGACGTGGCGATGCAGCTGCCGTATGGCGAGCGTGTCATCGCTGTCGGACTGGACCTGACGGCGCGCTGGTATGTCGCCTATCTGCCGCGCGAAAACAATTCTGAACCGCGCTGGATCTTCCGGCAGAACCTGCGCATCACGCGGCAGTGCATCAAGGCGATGAGCACGGCGACGGAAGACCCGGTGAAGTGAGGTTAGATTGCAGATTGCAGATTGCACATTTCGCATTGCACATTTCAAGACGATATCGCCACGCCCTGGCTGCTTCGGTGCGAAATCTGAAATGTGCAATCTGAAATGTGCAATGTGCAGTCCGCCGTCTTCTAGAACAACAGGTCTTCTTCTGATTCCTCGATTAACTCGAGAAACTTTGCGTATTCCTCGGCCTTGATTTCGAGGCTGTGGCCACTTTCCGGGTAAGCGCCGGAATCGACGTCCTGCTTGAATTCGCGGAACGCGGCGATCGACTCCTGGTACAGGCGCTCGTATTCGGCCTTGAAATTGCGGTAGACCTTGGCGTGTCGCGGCACATGGCCGACGTTGTCGCCAAGCACGTCCGTCGAGAAGAGATATTGGGCGTCGCACCCGGCGCCGGCGCCCATGCCGATCAGGATGATGTTGACGCGTTTCGAAATTTCCGTCGCCACCATGTGCGGCACGATTTCGATTTCCACCGCGACGGCGCCGGCATTCTGGTAATCGATCGTGCGCTGGTACACCTGCATCGCATCGATGGCGGTCTTGCCGACGGCTTTGAAGCCGCCAAACCAGGTGGCCTTGTACGGAATCATGCCGACGTGGCCGCACACAGGGATACCCTCGTTGGCCATGGCCTCGACAAACTGCATGCTCGAGCCGCAGTAGACCGTGTCGGCGCCGTTTTTCAGCGCACGAAAGCCGCCGCGGACGGCGTCGGCAGGGCTGGAGTAATCTTCGCCGTACGCGAGCCCGATGGTGAGGAACGTGTTCGGCGCCGCGGCGCGAATCGCGGCTACGTCCGACGTGCGCTCGGACGTGACGATCATGTCGATGCCGGCAGCCTCGCAGGCGGCGGCTTCCTTTGCGTTGCGCACGTAAATCTGCGCCATCTGGCGCTTGCCTTTCAGCGCGAACAGGTCTTTGACGGTAAGTTTGGCCATGTCGACAAAGATAGCCGACGTGCTAGAATTACGCCACCTGAGCACCCCGGCTCAGCAAATTTACAAAAAGGAGGCGCGTGAAGTTTATGAATGAGCATATGAAAATCAAGTTCGTGATCGTCGTTTTGCAAACGCGTGCGCTTCCATTCGGGAAAACAGTGGTGTAAGAGGCGAACCTTCCGGTTCGTCCGCAACGCCGCAGCGCGCACGCTGCGGCGTTTTTATTTTTCCGTCGCGGGGCGCTCGGGTTCGTGTGCACGGCGGGAAGAAAGTAGAGCAAGAGTGGTGCAAGTGTCCCTGCTTTGCACGGCGTCGAGGTGATTCTCGACGGGTGCGCGTGCGGGAATGCGAGAAGAAAATCTATGGAACACGATGAGGAAAACTACATCGATGACGCCGCGGCGCTGCTGGCCAGCAACCGCGCGCGGCGCGATCTGACGCGGCGCACGAAGCAGCCGCGCGACAAATCGCTGAGCGGTGCGGTCAAGGAAATGATCCGCGAGGCGGCGAAGGCGGAAGCGCAGGTCGATGTATTCAGCCCGACCTTTAAGGGCAAGCAATTCGAAGAAAACTGGCTGCTGGAATCGCTGGGCGGGTTCTATTCGAACCACCTGATCGCCGATATCCTGAGCCAGGTCAAGGGTGGAAAGGAAGCGAACGTCTATTGCTGCAGCGCGCATGCGCAGCTCGGCATCGAGCTGGTGGCGGCAAAGGTGTATCGCCCGCGCATGTTTCGCAATCTGAAAAACGACGCGGCGTATCGCGCCGGCGGCAATCTGATCGGCGACGACGGCAAATCGATGTTCAAGAGCCGGGAGCAGCGTGCCGTCGCCAAGCGTTCGAAGGTCGGTTTGCAGATGCTGCACGGATCGTGGCTGCAGAACGAGTACGGCGCGTTGAACCAGCTGCATGCGGCTGGAGCGCACGTGCCGCGCACGTACGGCGTGCACGAAAACGCCATTCTGATGACGTATCTCGGTGAGCGCGAGATGGCGGCCGCGCCGCTGGCGCAGGTACATCTCGAGCGTGACGAGGCGTTGCCGCTTTTTCAAAGCATTGTGGAGGACATCCGCATCATGCTGGCGAACGACCTGGTGCACGGCGACTTGTCGGCGTACAACATTCTGTACTGGCAGGGCGACTACCTGATCATTGATTTTCCGCAGGCGGTGAACCGCTGGAAGAACCCGAACGCCCGCGAGTTCTTCGAGCGCGACGTGCTGCGCGTGTGCGAATACTTCGCCACATGCGGCGTGCACGGCGATCCGAGGCGGCTGGTGGAGACGCTGTGGGAGGAAAGTGCGTAACGGCCTGCTTTCCGCACGCGCGGCGTACCTGCTGGCTGCGGCGATCGACGCGTTCGCGCGCGGCATGATTTTTCTGGGGCTGACCGCGTACTATGTGCGCGACATCGGCATGAGCCCGCTGCAGCTGGTGCTGGTGGGCACGGCGGTCGAGGCGGCGTGTTTTCTGTTCGAAGTGCCGACGGGTGTGCTGGCAGACACGGTCAGTCGAAAACTGTCGGTGGTGATCGGCGGCGTGCTGGTGGGTGTGTGCTACATGCTCACCGGGGTGCTGCCGCTGTTCGGCGCGGTGATCGTGGCGGAAATCGTGCGCGGCCTCGGCGAGACGTTCCTGAGCGGCGCGTACGAAGCGTGGATCACGGACGAGGTGGGCGCTGAGCACGTCGGCCCGGTGTTTCTGCGCGCCGGGCAGGTCGGCCAGGTGGCTGGCCTGCTTGGCGGCGGCGCAGCGGTGCTGCTCGCCAGCCGCTTCGGCTATGCCGTGCCGATCTTCGCCGGCGGTGCGGTGATGACGGCGCTGTTTGCCGTGATGTTTCGGCTGATGCCGGAGCAGGGGTATGCGCCGGCAGCGAATCATTCCGCGTCTGAAAAAATCGGGGTCGCCGGCCGCTGGTTGGCGGCGGCGACCGAGACGTTCACGCGCGGCGCCGGGGCGGTGCGCGGCTCGGCGGTGCTCGTGGCACTGCTGGGAATCGAGTTTGTTTTCGGTGCGGCGAGCGAAGGCTACGACCGGCTGTGGGAAGCGCACCTGCTGACGGGATTTTCGCTGCCGAGCTTGTCGCTGCCGGGATTCGGTGCGCTCGATCCGATCGCGTGGTTCGCGTTGTTCGACGCGGCGATGACGATCATCGGCGTCACGCTGCTGGAAGTGGCGCGGCGACGGCTGGACATGAGTGCGCATGCGCACCTGACGCGCGTGCTGATCGTGTTGAACGTGGTCGTGATCGCGGCGACGCTGGGATTCGCCGCGGCCGGGCGATTCGATCTGGCGGTGATTGCGCTGATCACGCGCGCGTGCGCGGTGTCGCTGCTGCGGCCGATTCAGAGCACGTGGATGAACCTGCACATTCCGTCGGACGTGCGCGCGACGGTGCTGTCGATGTATGGGCAGAGCAACGCGCTCGGGCAGATCGTCGGCGGGCCGGGCGTGGGCTGGTTCGGCGCGCGTTACGGCCTGCCCGGCGCGATCAGCCTGGCCGGGTTGCTGCTTGCGCCGGCGGTGGTGTTGTGGGGGAGGAAGAAAAAAGAAAGTGGATAGTAAATAGTGGTAACTACTCAGGCCATCCATTTTTCCAACGCGAAACGCGCTATTCCTTCCCCCCGAAGGGGGGAAGGAATAGCGCGTTTCGCGTTGGAAAAATGGATGGCCTGAGTAGTTACCACTATTTACTATCCACTTTCTTTTTTCTTCCTCCCCCAC
>CAXNFZ010000207.1:0-5515 GCA_964201495.1 Chloroflexota bacterium
TCACGTGCCGCTCCGTCGCCCCGCGCCCCGCCATGTTGTACGTGAAGCTCGTCACCGGCAGCTGCCGGTCCGGACCGCCCGTGCTCCCCGTGTTCGTCCACGCCTGCTCCACCAGATACGCCACGCGATAGTCCGCGCTCGTCGCCGGCACCAGCCGCGCGTCCACCACGTAGCGCCGCACCCGCTTCCCCGCCTGCATCACGTCCGCGTACGTCATCCGCTGCCGCACGTCCGTCGTCGACGATACGCCAGTGTAGTAGAACGTCGCCGTCACCGCGTTCGCCGTCGTCATCCACAGGTTCCCCGCCGTCACCATCGCCACGTGCGTCGTCGCGTCGTACGCGATCTTCCGTGAATCACACGGCGACCCCACCCCCGTCATCCACCCTTCCGTCTCCTGCCGCGGCTCCTCCGCGTAGTCGTATTCCGCCACCAGCCCATATGACGACCACGACTGCCCGCCCGCCGTCGTCGTCGCCTTCCGCGCGTTCATCACCTTCGTCACGTACCACGTCTGATACGCCGCCGCGTTCGCATCGTTGTTCCGCTTCCAGTACCGCTTCGTGCTCTCCGCGTCCGTCCCGAACGCATACCGCGTCCCGTCCGGCGTCCACGCCTGCCAGTAGTACTGCACCGTCGGCGTCACCACCCCGTCGTTCACCCAGCAGTTGTTCAGCGTCGTCCCGTAATACGACCAGTACGGCACGCTGTTCGGCTCCGCCCACGCCGGCACGTTCAGCCGCCACGTCCCGCAGTCGCTGCCCACACGACACCGCACCACGCGCAGCGGCTGGCTGTTCTCCGTCAAATATTCCTGCGCGCCGCTCACCTCCGTCCCCGTCGGAATCAGCCGGTGCGACACCCCACCCAGCTCCAGCACGTAGTCCCGCCCCGCGTCGTCCACATCGATGAACGGGTTCAGCTCCCCCGGCCCGGTGTAGTTCAAATCGATCTTCACGCCGCGACGAATGTGCGGCACGTCGAAGCTCCATCCCACTCCCAGCCGCGCGTCGTCCATCGCCCCGCCGTCCGCCGCCGCGCTCGAATACGCGAACGCCAGCGCCGGCGCTCCCCCGCTCATCCGCGCCGGCAGCGCCAGCGGCAGCGCATAGTTCACCGCCCCGCGAAACAACGACACGCTGCCCAGGTTCGGCGTCAGCTTCCACGGATCCAGCCGCCCGGCCTGCACCTCGAACTGCAGCCGGTAATCCGAGAAATGCATCAGCGTCGCGACGAGTTCGCCCGTCTCCGCGTCGTAGCGCGACGGCACCGTTTCCGGCTCCGTTTCCGGCTCCGTTCCCGGCTCCGTTCCACGCTCCGCGCCGCCCGGCGGCAGATACCGCAGCACCGGCCGCACGCCCGCCTGCCGCTGCGCCGCACTCAGCCGCTCGCCCAGCTGCACAGTCAGCGTCACCGGCGCCCCGAACCTCATCTCCGGCCCGAACGAAAATGCCAGCGACTCGTCGCTGCTCCACACCGTCGTCTCGATGGCCGCGTCCGTCGCCAGCGCCTCCGCCGCGAACTCCAGCGTCGCCTCTGGCGAAAGCGCGATCCGCCCACCCTGCGCGCGCGACACGCCCGTATGCACGTTGTAATTACCA
This sequence comes from Chloroflexota bacterium, assembly GCA_964201495.1. Taxonomy (GTDB): domain Bacteria; phylum Chloroflexota; class Anaerolineae; order J036; family Brachytrichaceae; genus CANJQH01. The sequence goes on from CAXNFZ010000207.1 coordinate 1,602, forward strand.
ACGTTCAGCGCATCGCGCCGCGTCGTGCGAAAGCCTGCCGCGTCCACCAGAAACTCCGTCGTAATTTCTGCACGCCCCGCAGGCGCATCGTCAGCAATCTGCAGCGTGAACGGCAGCGCGCGTGCGCTGCCGCGCGACAGCGTGATCGCGCGCCATTCGACCGTGCTCGTCGCCGCGTCCCATGCTGCACCGTCGCTCACCGCCGCGTCCGGCACGACGCCGGCCGGCAGGCGCATGCGCACCGTCGCCGTCACTGCGTCGGCCAGCGCTTCCAGCCGCCACGCTCCGCGCAGCACATCCCCGCGCCGCGCGCGTGCGCCGTTCCATGCCAGCGTCTCCAGCGTCGCGCTCAGCGACGGCGGCGGCACAATCAGCGCGGGCGGCGCCTCCGTCGGCGCAGGTCGTCCCGCCGGCGGAGCGCCTTCCACACGCAGCACGTCGTTCAGCGGCAGATCTTCAGGGGAGTCAGGGGAGAGAGAAAACGCATCCGGCGATGCGGACGCATCGACCCCGCCCGGGGATGCTTCGTCGGCGATGGGCGTCAGCAGCGCGCCGTCCGGCGGCGGCGGCGATTCAATCGTCGATCCGTTGGGTTCCACCGGCACGCCCTGCGCGCGCACCGCACCGACCCCGCCCAGCGCCAGGCTCGCCGCCAGCACCACGTGCAGCATGCGCACGCCCGCTCGGAAAAATCGAGCTCCCCTCTGCATCTTCCCCCCTCGCTTCCCAGCCGGCGCCCTCTTCGCCGACCAGACATGCACCCCGCAGACCGCACCACGATATGTTTTTGGCTCAGGCCGCGAAGTTGTGCAAATCAACTCTGGCGGCGAATGTAGAGACGCGCGGTAATACTGTCAAGTTGCGGGAGAAAAGTTCGACGACGGGCAACTGAGGAGAGCGCGGAGATGGCGGAGCTCGCCGAATTCCCCCTGCTCCCCTACACTCTCACCCCATGGCGACACTGCGACCAACCATCTCCACCGACGACCGGCGCGAAATCCGCGGCTGGGCGATGTACGACTGGGCCAACAGCGCGTTCAGCACCACGGTCGGCACCGTGTTCCTCGGGCCGTACCTCGCCGCGCTCGCAGAGGCCGCAGCCAAGGCCAGCCCCGACGGCATGGCGCGCTTCCTCGGCCTGCCCGTCGCGCCGAATTCGTTCCTGCCGTACTGCATCGCGTTCTCGGTCGTCATGCAGGCCGGCCTGCTGCCGCTGCTCGGCGCCATCGCTGATTACTCGCACCGCCGCAAGGCGATGCTGCAGTTGTTCGCCACCATCGGTGCGATCGCCACGATGCTGCTCTTCTTCGTGCAGGGCGAGCTCTGGTCGCTCGGCGGCCTGCTTTACATCGTGGCGAATCTTTCATTCGGCGCAGCGATGGTCTTCTACAACGCATACCTGCCCGACATCGCCTCGCCGGAAAACCGCGACCGTGTCTCGTCATTCGGCTGGGCGATGGGCTACCTCGGCGGCGGGCTGCTGCTGGTCGTCAACCTCGGAATCTTCCTGGCGCACGACGCCATCGGCATCGACAGCGGCACGGCCGTGCGCATCAACCTGGCGTCGGCCGGATTGTGGTGGCTGGGCTGGTCGTTCTGGACGTGGCGCACGCTGCGCACGCGCCACACCGCACGCGAACTTCCGGCCGGCCAGAACGTGCTCGCCGTCGCCTTTCGCCAGCTCTCCGAAACGATGGAGACGCCGGTGCGCACGGTCGCCCCGCTGCTGCTCTCGCCGCTCGCCGCCTTCGCGCTGCTGCCGCTGATCGCCTTTCTCGGCCTGCCGCTCGAACTCATGTTCGTCGCCGCGCTCGGCCCGATCGTCATGATCGGCATCTTCCTCGCGCGCAAGAGCCGCACGCTGCCGGGCACGGCGCGCTTTCTGCTGGCCTACCTCGTCTACAACGACGGCATCCAGACGGTCATCGGCGTCGCTGCAATTTTCGCCGCAGCGAAGATCGCCGAGGGCGGCATGGAAATGCCCACCTCACGCCTGACGATGCTGATCCTGATGATTCAGTTCGTGGCGTTCTTCGGCGCGCTCTTCTTTGGCCGCCTCGCTGCGCGCATCGGCGCCATGCGCGCGCTCATCATCAGCCTGTTCATCTGGTCCGCCACGGTCATCTACGCCTATCTCGGGATGCGCAACCTGGCCCCGTCCAGCCTCGGCATCTCCATCGCCGAACTCGAGTTCTGGATCCTCGGCGCCGTCATCGCGCTCGTGCTCGGCGGTTCGCAGGCGCTCAGCCGCAGCCTGTTCGCACAGATGGTCCCCAGGGACAAAGAGGCCGAGTTCTTCGCCATCTACGAAATCAGCGAACGCGGCACCTCGTGGCTCGGACCATTCCTGTTCGGCTTCGTCAACGCCACCCTCGGCAACCTGCGCCCTGCCCTGCTGTCCGTGATCGTGTTCTTCGTCGTCGGGCTGGCGCTGCTGTTCGTGGCGCGGCGAAGAAGTGGATAGTCGATAGTGATAGTAGATAGTAGATAGTCGGCAGGCTCAACTATCGACTATCCACTTCCACTATCCACTTCTCCGCCGATAATCCCCCCCATGGACATCGCCATCATCGGAGCCGGAGCCACCGGCATGTCAGCCGCATTCGACCTGAGCGCTGCCGGCCATCGCGTCGTCATCATCGAGGCGCTCGATCAGCCAGGCGGACTGGCGTGCGGCTTCAAGCAGCCAAACTGGGACTGGTCGGTCGAAAAGTATTACCACCACTGGTTTGCCAGCGATGTCGATCTGCTGCGGCTGGCCGATGAGATGGGCGTGCGCGCCAAGGTCGGCTTCACGCAGCCGAAGACGGTGTCGTACTGGAACGGCGCGTTCTACCCGCTCGATTCGCCGGCGGCAGCGCTGCGATTTCCCGGCCTTTCGCTACCCGCGAAAATTCCGTTCGGCCTGGCGACGATCTATCTGCGCTCATTGAAGAACGGCCTGGCGCTGGAGAAGTTCACCGCCTACGACTGGGCGAAGCGCTGGATGGGCCGCGCTGCATTCGAAAAAATCTGGGAGCCGCTGCTGAGCGGCAAGTTTGGCGACGAGTACGGCCGGCAGGTGAACATGGCGTGGCTGTGGGCGCGCATCGCCTCGCGCACGCCGAAGCTCGGCACGTACGAGGGCGGCTTTCAGGCGTTCTTCGATGCACTCGCCGACGTGCTGAAAAAGCGCGGCGTCGAGTTCCGCTTCAAGATGCGCGCCGAACGCCTGCGCTGGATCGCAGACAAGCAGAAGTGGCGCATCGAACTCTCGCAGCCGTTCACCATCATGCCGCCGCTCAACGTCGATCGTGTGCTCGTCACCACGTCGCCGAAGCTGCTCACACAGCTCGCGCCCGACCTGCCGGCAGAATACCTCGGCTCGCTGCGTGATTTGAAATCGCTCGGCGCCGTCGTCACCACGCTCGAACTCGACCGGCCGCTCAGCCCGCAGAAATACTACTGGCACAGCCTGCCCAAGAACGAAGGCTTCCCGTTCCTCGCGCTGTGCGAGCACACGAACTTCATCCCGCGCCGCCACTTCGGCGGCAGTACGATCGTCTATTGCGGCGACTATCTCGACCCGGCCGGCGCCAACTTCGCCCTCTCCAATGCCGAACTCGAAAATCGTTACATCGCGTCGCTCACGCGCTTCAACCCCGCCTTCGATCGAAGCTGGATCAAGGGCGCCTGGACCCACCGCGACGCTTACGCGCAGCCAGTCCCGTTCGTAAATCATTCGCGCAACATCCCGCCCACCCGCACACCCGCTCCCGGCCTGTTCTATGCCGGCATGAGCCACGTCTATCCGTGGGACCGCGGCACCAACTACGCTGTGCGGCTGGGGCGGGAAGTGGCAGGGCAGATTAGGGGAGAGGGGAGAGGGGAGAAGTGAGAGGGGAGAGGAAAGAGGACAGAGAGGGAAGAGAAAT
>CAXNFZ010000208.1:0-5499 GCA_964201495.1 Chloroflexota bacterium
CTGCCCGTTTTGTGTGAGCAGCGCCACGCGCGTGCCGGGAGACGATCCAGGCCGCCTGCAACTGTACAAAGACTGCTGGCTCATCGAGCCCGTGCACGGTCGCAAGTACCCCATCAAGGACGGCATTCCGATCATGCTGATCGAAGAAGGCGAAAAGTGGATGACCACCAAGCCTGAAGATCTGCCGGTGCCGCCGCCCGCCGAGTAGGGACGAATACATTTTTCACGCGAAGCCGCGAAGAACGCGAAGGGGCCTGAATTCCGTCGCCGAAGAAACGTTCACGAGCGAAGGCGCGGATTCGCCATAAAAGCCATTTGCCTTCGCGTTCTTCGCGGCTTCGCGTGAGAAGATCTGCTGTTGAAATTCGCCCCGAGCTGCGGACGCACTCCTTGCGTCGCCCACGCGCCTGCGTCGCGGCGAACGCCGCAACTACGCCATCTGCGATTCCTGAATCAAGTGCGCGCCGGGTGCGATATCGCCTTCGACGCAGTCGAAGCTGAGCGAACGTATGCGCGCTGCAGTGACCGCAACGTGATCGCGGTGCAGCATGAGCACCATGGTCGGGCCGGTGTCAGTCGAGAAATACACCGGGACGCCCTCAGCGCGCAGATCGTCGCACATGCGGAAGAGCGTGATGTTTTCTGGTTCCCACGCGAAGATTTTCTGTTCGACGCCGCCGGTCATCGTCACCCCGTGCAACGCGATGCTGTCACGTTCGGCCTGCTGCGCAAGCGTGAGCCAGTCACCCGCCTGCACAGCATCGATGGCGCGCAGGATGTCAGCGGGGCGTGTGCGCATCCAATGTTGAAACCACGGGCTGCGGGGCGCGTCATCGTGCGCCTGTTCAGTCTTGAGGCCGATGCGTGAATCGAGCGGAATCGTGATCAGGCGCATGTCCCGCAATTCGCCCTTTTGATCAAGACGAATCGCGAAACTGTCCTCGTGCGGGATGCCGGGATACGAGAGCCAGAGCGCCACGCCGCCGGCGGCGCTGCGGCAGCCCGAACCGGCCAGCAGGCGCGACACGCACGTGACCGCGCGTGTGTTCTCCACTATCTGCGGTCCGAAGGCCGCTGCGAGCGCCGCCGTAGCCAGCGCCGCCGAACCAGACGCGCTGGTGCCGAGGCCCTTGCCGGCCTTGCCGCCCTTGACCACATTGCGCGAGCGCACGCGCGCAGCGCTCGTAAATTTTCCGAGCGCACGCACAACGTTCAACGTCTGCTGAATGCGCTGCAATTCACGGCCGATCGCCGGCGCGTCGTTGAGCTGTGCTTCATCGACTTTCAAGGCAGGATCGAATTCGACCAGCGTCTCGGAATATGCAGCGTCGTTGGTGACGCTGATGCTGGGCAGGAACGCCGTGCGCCACTTCCAATCCGTCAGGCCGTGGTACTTCAGGATGCCCTGCATCGGATGCGCGCGCGCAGCCGCACGCCCGCGCGGATCGGCCGGCGCATCAAACGCCGGATATTCCTGCAGCACGTAGCCGCCATCGCGCAGGCGCATCACGATGCGCTCGTGCGCCGCATGCATTTCGACAGCAAGCATTTCGAAAGTAGGAGGCACGGTGGTGGAGGTTTTGGATTTATACATTTCGGATTTCGCAACTGCTCAGGCTCGGGTCCGTGGGTCACGGCAGAAAACGAACTGACCAGAGAAGCTGTCTGATTTTAGATGTCTCTACATACATGGGGTGCTTAGGAGCGCATCCGCAGTTTGGGGCGAAAATTTTGTACGCGAAAACCTCACCCCTGACCCCTCTCCCCCGGCGATTTCGCTTGCTGTTCTCCCGTGTCAGGCTCGATGCAGCGCGCGAAATCCTGGCGGAGAGGGGCGGTCGAGCACCGCATGCGTCTGCGCTGACAAACAATCGCTGTGTGCATCGACGAGTCTCCGCGTCTTCTGATGACATTCGCCCCAAACGGCGGATGAACCCGATTCAAAGCCTTTTCGCAGGAAACAGAGAAAATAGGCCGACTTGAGTAGTGACAGGATCAGATATGAACAACTCTGAAATACTCCACGACTGGACCGGCGCGCCGGTGCGACAAATGCCTCGAGAGATCAACGTCGGGACATCGGCATTCGTGCTGAACGAGCGCGGTCAGCTTTTGCTGCAGCAGCGTGAGGACAACCGGCACTGGGCGATGCCGGGCGGGCGGCTCGACCCGGGCGAAGATCTGCAGACATGCGCCGTGCGCGAGGTCTTCGAGGAGACCGGGCTGCGCGTGCACGTGGTGCGCTTGATCGGAATGTACTCAGACCCGCGGCAATTTTCGATTGCGACGTATCCGGACGGCGCTCAGGTGCAAACCGTCAACGCCTGCTTCGAGTGCGAAATCGTCGGCGGCGCGCTGGCGATTTCGCACGAAAGCGTCGAACTCGGCTTCTATGACATGAACGCCCTGCCCGCCCCCCTGCTGCTCACGCACAAGATTCGCATTGCGGATGCGCAGCAGAGAAGCGCATCCCCGTTCATTCGATAGTGCACCCGGCGCGGCTTGCCGCCCCTGGGCGCGTCAGCTGTGCTCCCCGAGGCAAGGAGTCGATTCGAAAACCTCACCCCTTCCCCCCTCATCCCCCACGATTTCGCTTGCGGTTCGCCCGTGTCAGGCTCGATGCGGCGCGCGAAATCCTGGCGGAGAGGGGCGGTCGAGCACCGCATACGTCTGTGCTGACAAGCAATCGAGGTCCGCATCGACGCAGCACGCACGTGAGCAGACGCCGCAAAGCGATCCAAATCGAATCACAGCCGATTCCCCAAAAAGCCCGCGTCTCCGCAACTCTGCGTCTCTGCGGGAAACCCCTGCGTTCTCTCGCCCGCTGCGCGCACTCTGTTGAAATTCGCCTCCAACTGCGGATGCACCCCAAAACAAGGGAGTGCGCAAAGCCCAATTGGTATCCGCGAAACAAGTCAAATTGCAGTCCATGGCTATAATCGCACGCGACATGCGCGTATGAATTTTCTGACGTGCGAACGCGCGTGTGACGCAGAAACAACAGCGAAAGGAAGCTTCCCTCATATGCGACAAGGCAATCTCGTTCGGCTGGTCATCATCATAGTGCTGGCCCTGGTTTCGATTTATCTGGTTCTGCCCGTACCCAAACCGGAAGCGGTGCGCAACATCGCCTTCTGGCAGGATGAACGCGGCCGGGACCTGGTTCCCAAACTCGGCCTCGACCTGAAGGGTGGGCTGCAGATTTTCCTCGGCACTGACCTGCCAAACGGCGTGCAGCCGACGGCGGACCAAATGGAAACCGTGCGCCGCATCATCGATCAGCGCGTGAACGGCCTCGGCGTCGCCGAGCCGCTCGTGCAGCTGCAGGGAACCGGCGCGGTGCAGGACAAAATCCTGGTCGAACTGCCCGGCGTCACGGACCGCGCGCAGGCAATCGACCTGATCCGGCAGACCGGTCAGCTCGAATTCGTCGACGGCGGCACAAACCCGCCGCCGGACGGCTCGCTGATCTCCACGACATTCGCCATCTCCCGCCAGCTGCTCTACCCGGCGACGAGCTCAGGCGCAGCGGCAGTCGAAAGCTCAGTCACTGGCTCGCTGTTCCCGTCCGCCTTCACCGGTGAAATCATTCAGTCGGCCGATCCGGCACTGAATCAGGTCGGCCAGAGCATCATCAGCTTCCGCATCCGCCCGGAATTCGTGGAAAGCTTCCGCGAATACACCAGCAGCCGCGTGAACCAGTCGCTGTGCATCGTGCTGGACAAACAGGTGATCTCCTGCCCGGTCATTCAGCAGGCGCTGAGCGGCGAGGGCCAGATCAGCGGCAACTTCACGCAGGACAGTGCGCGCCAGCTGGCGCTGACGCTGAGCTACGGCTCGCTGCCGGTGCCGCTCAAACTGGAAACGACGCGCGACGTCGGCGCCACGCTTGGCGCGGAATCGGTGCAGCGCAGCGTCATAGCGTTCGGCATTGCGCTGGTTGCGCTGGCGATCTTCATGATCCTCTACTACCGTCTGCCGGGCATCATCTCCGTGGCGTCGCTGGCATTCTTCACCGTCACATCGCTGGCCGTATTCATCCTGGTGCCAGTCGTGCTGACGCTGCCAGGCATTGCCGGCTTCGTACTCTCGGTGGCCACAGCCGTTGACGCAAACGTGCTCACGTTCGAGCGCTTCAAGGAAGAGCTGCGCAGCGGCCGCACACTGCGCGCCTCTGTGGAAGCAGCGTTCACACGTGCATGGTCGTCGATTCGCGACAGCAACATGGCAGCGCTGATCACCTGCGTGATCCTGGTGTTCTTCGGTGGCGCGTTCGGCGCCAGCGCGGTGCGCGGCTTCGCCATCACGCTCGGCCTGGGCATTCTGATGAGCTTGTTCAGCGCAGTCTTCGTCACACGCACGCTCATGCGGCTCACCTTCTCGGAGCAGCCGGCCGACTACCTCGAAAAGAACAGCAAGATGCTGGGGCTCTAACTGGAGAAACTACATGTTTACGATCGTTCAACGCCGCAAGATCTGGTTCCTGGTTTCGCTCATCATCATCGTGCCAGGCATCATCGCGATGATCTACAACACAGTGACGCTGGGTTCGCCCTGGCGCCTGAGCGTGGACTTCCGTGAGGGCAACCGCTTCGAGCTGCAATTCAAGCAGCCGATCAGCGAAACGCAGCTGCGCGACGTGTTCGTCGCCAACGGCGTCAGCAGCCCGCAAATCACGCGTCTCGGCGCAGAGACGGACAACACGTGGCAGGTGCGCACCGAATACGTCGAAGGCGACAAAGCTCAGGCAATCCGTGAGGCGCTGAGCGCCGTTGCGCCGCTCGACGAAGGCAAAACTGCTGTCGAATCCGTCAGCAAATCGGTGGCGGATCAGGTGACGACGACGGCAATCGTGGCGGTCATCGTGTCCACAGTGATGATCCTGCTGTTCATCTGGATCACGTTCCGCAAAGCCAATCATTCGTTCCGCTACAGCGTCGCCGCGATCGTGGCGATGATTCACGACGTGCTCGTCGCCGCCGGCATGATGGCGATCTTCAGCGCAGTGCTAGGCTGGGAAATCGACGCGCTGTTCCTCACCGCGATCCTCACGGTGATCGGCTTCTCGGTTCCGGACACGATCGTGGTCTACGACCGTATCCGCGAGAATCTCGGCCGCTATCGCGGACAGGACTTCGAGACGATCGTTTCACGCAGCATCGTCGAAACGCTGCACCGGTCGCTGACGATCTCGCTCATCAACATGCTGGTGATGTTCGCGATCCTGGTGTTCGGCGGCGCCAGCATCCGCCAGTTCGTGGCCGTGCTGCTGATCGGCCTGCTGAGCGGCACGTATTCGTCGATCTTCACCGCGGTGCCGCTCGTGGTCGGCTGGGAGACGGGCGACCTGCTGGGGACGAAGAAGAAAACGGCGTAGTCGAATTTCACATTGCACATCGCGCATTGCACATTGATCGTGTAGCCGTAGGTTCAATGCGATATGTGCAATGTGCAATGTGAAATCAGGGAGTGCTCAAAATCGAATTGATGAAACCCGCG
>CAXNFZ010000209.1:0-5494 GCA_964201495.1 Chloroflexota bacterium
GTTTCGCGGATACCAATTGGGCTTTGCGCACTCCCACCCTTCAGTCAGAGCTGAAGTAGCGGAGACAATAGAGACTCCTGCAGCGACATGGCGCACGGTGAAAGGAAAAAACCTGACGACTGCAGATCCAAAGTGAAAATAATGCAGGGGATCTCACATCTGTGTTCGTGCCGGACACGATCTGAGCATCTGCCGAAAGTGAGGAACAGCCGCAATGGCACAGCGAATTCTGGTTGCCGATGATGACCGACAGATCAACCGCCTGGTGCAGTCCTATCTTGAGCGAGCGGGATACGAAGTGCGCGTTGCGTACGACGGTAATCAGGCGATGCATTTGCTGCGGGCGGAGCGGCCGGACATGGCCGTGTTCGACGTCATGATGCCCGGCCATGATGGATTCGAGCTGGTGCGTCTGGTGCGCGCCGACAAACATTTGGCAGCGCTTCCGATCCTGATGCTGACAGCGCGTGTGGAAGATGTCGACAAGCTGAAAGGGCTCGACCTGGGTGCGGACGACTACTTGACCAAGCCGTTCAATCCGCCCGAGGTCGTCGCCCGCGTGCGCGCCATCCTGCGTCGAGCAAACGGCGAAATGAAGCCTTCGCCGGTGCTGCGGGTGCGCGAGCTGAGTTTGAACACCGAAGCACACATTGCATTCATGCGGGATTTGCCGCTCGACTTGACGCCGGCCGAATTCGCGTTGTTGCAGGCGTTGATGCAATCGCCGGAGCGCGCCTTCACGCGCGGTGAGCTGATCGACGTGGCGTTCGGCGACACGTACGAAGGATTTGAGCGTACGGTCGACACACACATCAAGAATCTGCGGCGGAAGATCGAAGCCGACCCTTCAGATCCGCAGTACGTCATGACCGTGTTCGGAATCGGGTACAAGCTGGGGCGCTGACATGAACCGACTCTGGGTGCGCATCACCATTGCGCTGGTGGGCATGACGCTGTTGAGCATCGCCACCGTCACTCTGATAACTCAGGTGAACACCACGGCGCAGATGGCGGCGCTGTTGAATCGCCAGCGGGCGATCGCGCAGGTCGTGCTGCTGGATACGCTCGAAGAGTATTACATGCTCATCGGAAGCTGGGAGGGAGCGGAGCGCGTATTGAAATCTGCGCTGCCGTCGTTTCCACAGATCGATGCTGCGCAGGTGCGCGGGATGCGCAGCAACCGACGCATGCGTGATTCTGTGCGCTTCGTGCTGGCGAATGCAGAAGGCTACGTCGTGGCATCGGTGGGGGCGGCGCCGCGCTCCGAACGCTTCGACGCGCTCGAGATGCGCGCGGCGTCACAGGTTGTGGTGAACGGGCGGGTGGTCGGACATCTGCTGGTGGATTCGCCGGAAGTGGCGATGCTGGCGGAGGCGCAGCAGGTTGTGCTGGACGAGCTGCGGCGGTATGCGATTTTGTCCGCGCTGCTGATTGGTGCGGTGGCTGCGGCAGTGGGTGTGGCGACGGGCCGCACGCTGGCAGCGCCGCTGGCGGAACTGGCGGCGACGGCGCGCCGCTTCTCGACGCGGCGCTGGGACGAGCGCGCGCGAGAGCAGGGCGCGCAGGAAGTGATCGCCGTGGCGCAGGCGTTCAATTCGATGGCTGACTCACTGGAGCGTGCCGAGATCAACCGGCGCAATCTCACGGCGGACATTGCGCACGAGCTGCGCACGCCGCTCACCGTGATCCAGGGCAATTTGCGCGCGATGCTCGACGGTGTGTATCCGATGGACCGCACTGAGATCGCCACGATCTACGATGAGACGCGTCTGCTGAGCCGGCTGGTTGAAGATCTGCGGTTGCTTGCGCTGGCGGAGGCGGGTCAACTTCAGCTGAAGATGCAGATTGAATCGGCACAGGAACTGGCGCGCGCGGCTGCAGCGCAATATCTGGTGGCGGCGGATTCAGCGGGGGTGCGCCTGCAGGTCGTCGTTCCGGACGAAGTGTTGTATGTGCGTGCGGACGGCGACCGCGCCGGGCAGGTGCTGCGCAACCTGCTGAGCAATGCGTTGCGCTACACGCCGGTGGGTGGGCAGATCACGGTGACCGTGGAGCGTATCGACGGCCATGTGCGATTTGCTGTGCAGGATACCGGTGGCGGCATTCCGGCGGACGTGCTGCCGCACATTTTTGATCGTTTTTATCGCGGCGATGCGTCGCGGGCGCGCAGCGGCGGCACCGGGCTCGGCCTGGCGATCGTGCAGAGCCTGGTGCAGGCGATGGGCGGCGGCGTCGGCGCCGAGAGCCGTCTGGGTGAGGGGAGCACGATGTGGTTCATGCTGCCTGCTGCAGGTTGATTCTTAGCGGTCGACGGTCGGCGGTCGGTCGTCCGTCGTCTCGAGAGCGAACTCCTTGAGCACGACCAGGTCGACGAATTCGAGGACGGAGATGTGGCATGCGGCGAGGTCGATGCGCGGGGCGACGCCGGCATGCCAGGCTTCCAGCCAGCGTTCGACGCACAGGCACCAGTGATCGCCAGGCTGCAGGCCGGGGAAGCCATAGTGAGGCATGGGCGTGCTGAGATCGTTGCCGCGGGAGCGGCTGAACACGAGAAAGTCGTGCGTCATTTCGGCGCAGACGGTGTGCAGGCCGACGTCTCCGGGGCCAGTATTGCAGCATCCGTCACGGTACCAGCCCGTGAGGGGGGTGCTGCTGCAGGTGTTGAGCGGCTGGCCGAGGATATTGTGAGCCTGTATAGACATAATGCTGAATTCTACCGATGGAATGGGTGGAGGGGTTGGGAGGCATCCGCAGTTTGGGGCAAAATTTTTTGCGTGTCCTCTCTTTTGTGAGCTCTTTGCCTCAAACGACTGACGTACCGGCGCACCTTGTGCACCGAAATTTGTCTGACGCGTGGATAATGCCGACATGAAGCGCAAGACCCAACTTCAATCGACGAGCGGAACGGCGGAAACACAAGCTCCTCACAGCAGCGCGGCTGGCGTGGCGTGGGACCTGAGCGTATTGTTTGCGTCACCTGACGACCCGCGCATCGATGCGGCGTTGAAATCACTGAAAAAGCGCACGGCGGCGTTTGCGAAGAAATGGCGCGGGAAGATCAAGGCGAAGCCGAAGGCGTCTGAGCTGCTCGAAGCGCTGCGCGAATACGAGGGCATGGCCGAGGATCTCACGAAGATCGGGGCGTATGCACATCTGGTGTACGCCGCTGATACGCGGCCGGATGCACATCGCAACCTGATGCAGCGCGTCGACGAGGTCGAGACGGCTCTGCGCAACGAGCAGCTTTTCTTCGACCTGGAATGGCTTGAGACGCCGGAGCCGTTGGTGAAAAAACTGCTGGCCGACCCGAAACTTGCGCCCTACAAGCATTATTTGCAGAGTGAGCGCAAGTACAAACCGCACGCGCTTAGCGAGCCCGAAGAGAAAATCGTCAACGAAAAAGCGATGACTGGCTTAAACGCCTGGCAGAAGCTGTTTACCGAACTCACTTCGTCGATGCGCTTTAAGGTCGAGGTCGGCGGCGAGGTGCGCGAGCTGAACCAGAGCGGCACGCTCGTGCTGATGCGTCATCCGGAGCGGCTGCAGCGCCAGCGCGCGTGGGAAGGCTTCTACAGCACGCTGAAGCAGAACAGCCAGACGCTGGCGTTTATCTACGACACGCGCTTTCAGGATTACCTGGTGAACAACCGGCTGCGCAAGTACAAGACGCACATGCAGCCGCGACATCTGGCGAATGGCATCGAAGGTTCGGCTGTTGATGCGATGATGAACGTGGTGGAGCGCAATCATGGGCTGGCGCACCGTTACTGGGCGCTCAAGGCGAAGCTGCTTGGGTTGCCGAAGCTCGAGCTGTATGACCAGTATGCGCCGTTGTTCGACGTCAAAGAGAAGATCTCGTATCCCGAAGGCAAGCAGATCGTGCTCGACGCCCTGCGGCGCTTCTCTCCTGAATTCGAAACCATGGCGCAGCGCTTCTTCGACGGCAACTGGATCGATGCTGATCCACGCGACGGCAAGCGTGGCGGCGCGTTTTGTGCCGGCGTCACGCCGTCGACGAACCCGTTTATTTTGATGTCCTACAACGACGATATGCGCGACGTGACCACGCTTGCGCACGAGCTGGGCCATGGCATGCACGATCTGCTGGCGGCAAAGCAGTCGCTGTTCAATTACCACCCCTCGCTGCCCGTCGCCGAGACTGCGAGCGTTTTTGCTGAAAGCCTGGTATTCGATGAACTGCTCGGCCGCATGAAGAATGAGCGCGATCGGCTGGCGCTGTTGTGCGGCAAGATCGAGGACAGCTTCGCCACGGTGTATCGGCAGACCGTGCTTACGCGTTTCGAACAGGCGGCGTATGACGCCCGCGCCAGGGGGCGGCTGAGCGCAGCGCAGATCGGTGAGATCTGGCTGAATGCGAACGCGCCGTATTACGGCGACGTCGTCGATATGTCGGGCGGATACGAGCTCGGCTGGAGCTATATCCCGCACTTCATTAATACGCCGTTCTACTGCTATGCCTATTCATTCGGCGAGCTGCTGGTGAAGGCGCTCTACGGCATGTATCGGCGCGACGGCGCAAAATTCGTGCCGAAATACAAGGCGCTGCTCGCGTCCGGCGGCAGCCGCACCCCGCGGGAGCAGACGCGCGCCATGGGCGTGGATATTCGCAGCGAGGCGTTCTGGCAGATCGGATTCGATGAAATGGAGCGCCTCGTCGGCGAAGCCGAGCAGCTGGCCGGGCGGCTGTAATGCAGCGCTAATAGTGCTGCGTAAAATTTAAGTTCGTCTACCAATCGCGCAACAAGCGTGATTATCAACCAACCCAACGCAGGAAACCCGCCCCGGCGAGTTTCGAGGAGTTACTTTTGATGTCTGAACATACCGTAATCGCAACGGACGGCGCTTTCGCCAATCTCGTGGCCAAGGGCGTGACGCTCGTTGACTTCTGGGCAACCTGGTGCGGGCCGTGCCGCCAGATCGCGCCGATCATCGATCAGATCGCGAGCGAAAACGCCGGCAAGCTGACCGTAGCCAAGCTCGACGTGGACCAGAACGGCGACACTGCGATGAAGTACGGCGTGATGAGCATTCCGACGCTGATCCTGTTCAAGGACGGCGAACCGGTGGAGCGCATTGTCGGCGCGCGCCCGAAGGAAGCGCTGATGAGCAAAATCCGCCCGCATCTGGCGTAAGCTTGCAGATACGACGGCCTGCAAGACGGCGACGAAATTTCTTCGTCGCCGTTTTTTATCACGAAAGGCGATATTCTCCCTCCCAAAGCTCACAAGGGAATATCGCTGCGGAGATACGTGCTTCAACTGAGACTTGTGCGCTCTCTTGTGGTGATTCGGAGCACAAACTGCTGGGAAAACCTCGCGGCACTGATCGAGGGTTCATTCGCCAAAAGGGGCGAATTTTGCGATGGCCGACGGTATGCCCTCGTTAGATTCGAGGGTTTCACCAACGACAGGCTATTCCATTACGGGGAGTGCGCAAAGCCCAATTGGTATCCGCGAAACACGCCATCGCCCGC
>CAXNFZ010000210.1:0-5483 GCA_964201495.1 Chloroflexota bacterium
CGCGCCAGAAGAAAGGCATCGACGATCTGCTGGAAGGCATTCTGCTGACGGCTGAGTCGCTCGAAACGATCAAGGCCAACCCGAGCAAGCGCGCGGTGGCTACAGTAATCGAGGCCGAGCTCAGCAAGTCGAAGGGTCCTATGGCGACCGTGCTGGTGCAAAACGGAACGCTGCACGTCGGAGACGCATTTGTGGTCGGCACGGTGTCTGGTCGTGTGCGTGCGATGTTCGACTTTCGCGGGCAGAATGTAAAGAAAGCCGCGCCTTCGGTGCCGGTCAGCATCACGGGCATGTCGGATGTGCCGGCAGCTGGCGATGTGCTGGAAGTGGTTGACGATGAAAAGGCGGCTCGTGCGCTGGCAGCACAGAATCTGGCATCGCGCGGCGGTTCGCAGGGCGCTCAGCGTGCAGTGAGCCTGGACCAGTACTTCGCCATGGCGAAGGCTAGCAAGACAAAGAAGCTGTATCTGATCGTCAAGTCGGACAGCCAGGGTTCGTTGCCGCCGATCATCGAATCGCTGAACAAGCTGAATTCGTCGCTGAATGCAGAAAACAAGGACGACGAGGTCCGCCTCGACATCATTCTGCAGAGCACCGGGGCCATCACGGAATCTGATATTGAGCTGGCAATTGCCTCAGGCGCAGTCGTTCTCGGCTTCGAAGTGACGCTGGATACGGCGGCGCGCAAGAAGGCGGAGTCGAACGGCATTGACGTGCGACTGTACGACGTGATTTACAAGCTGCTCGAAGACGTCGAAATGGCGATGAAGGGCATGCTTGCACCGAAGATCGTGGAGCGTGTGATTGGCTCTGCAGAAGTGAAGCAGGTCTTCCGCATTCCTAAAATCGGTGCAATTGCCGGTGTATCGGTGCGGTCGGGTGTGGCACAGCGCAATGTGCGCGCACGCGTGCTGCGTGGCGGTCAGCCGATTCATACTGGGACAGTAGGTTCATTGAAGCGACTCACCGAAGACGTAAAGGAAGTTCGGCAGGGATATGAGTGCGGCGTGGCGGTCGATGGGTTCACGGAGTACAAGCCGGGCGACATCATCGAATTCGTCGTGCAGGAGGAGCAGGCGCGTTAGCGCCTGCTCGGAGAGCAAGGGAGACGGCACATGAGCAAAAAGTATGAGCGTCGGATCGTCGATCTGGTGCGCACTCATGTCTGTGCGCTTTTGGAGCGCGAGATTAATGACCCGCGCATCGAAGGAATTACGGTGACAGACGTCGAGCTGTCCATTGATACCAGACATGCAAAGGTCTTTTATAGTCTCATCGGCGACGCTGAGCGAAAGGCGGAAGTGCAGCGCGGGCTGGAAAGTGCGGCAGGCTGGGTAAGTCGCGAGCTTGGCAAGCGATTGCATACACGCAACACGCCGCATGTTTCTTTTGAATTCGACGTTTCACTCGAGCGTGGTGACCGAATGTCTCAGCTGTTCGATGAAATTCGCCAGCAGGAAGAAACCCGAAAGGGGTAAGCAGGATATGGGCAAACCAAGTGTGAAGGCAGACAGCGAAACCTGGCAGCGCGCTGAAGAAATAATACGTGCTGCGAATCGAGTGCTTGCCATCGCCCATATTGCGCCGGACGGGGACGCTATTGGCAGCCTGCTCGGTCTCACGATGATCCTGCGCTCAATTGGCAAGCAGGTCCAGCCGGTAATTCAGGATGCGCCGCATCCGCGTTTCGATTATCTGACCGGGCTGCGTGATATTCGTCAGAAAGCCACCGAGGAATTTGACCTCGTTGTGACGGTCGATTCGGCTGATCGTTCACGGATTGGTTCTGTGCTGTCTCTGCAGCGTCAGGGCGACGTGCCGATGGTGGTGTTCGATCATCACATCACGAACACCTGCTACGGCACGGTAAATGTTATCGATTCGACGGTGGCATCGACAGCAGAGATGATGCTGCGGCTGAGCCGACAGATGCAGGTGACGCTGACGACTGAGCTGGCGACTGCGCTGCTGACGGGCATCTTGACAGACACGCTGTGTTTCCGGACAACGAACACGACGTGGGAGACCATGGCCAACGCGGTGGATCTCGTGCGATGTGGCGCACCCATGGCTGAAATTACGCGCAAGGCGCTTGTGCTGCGGCCGTGGGAGTCTTTAAAGCTTCAGGCGGGTGGGTTGGTGTCGGCGCACATAGATCAGGGTGTGGCGCATGCGGCTGTGACTCGCAAGCTCCGCAAGGAGCTCGGTGTGCGTGATGAGCGCGGCGACGGTGGCCTGGTGGGGACGATGATTACCGCCAATGAAGTGGATATCGCAGCCGTGTTCGTTGAACAGGCAAACGGCGATATCGAGGTCGGAATGCGAGCCGCGCCTGGATTTGACGTGTCGCAGGTCGCGATCACACTTGGTGGTGGCGGGCATCCGGCTGCGGCGGGATGCACCGTTTCAGGCCCCATGCGTGATGCGGTGAATCGCGTGCTGCCGCTGCTGCACGAAGCTGCACAGAAGCGTTAGATTCGAATATTTAAGTGCCGTAAATTTCCGCGTGAAATTGCATGACTGCATGTTCACAGGTTCGATTATTGCTCGGAGAAGTTGCCGGGTGAGCAGGTTCACATAGAGGAATCGAAATGAGCAGGCAAGATGCAGATGTGAGCGGATTACTGTTGCTGGACAAGCCGTCTGGAATTACGTCGCACGACGCAGTGGCTCGAGCTCGGCGGTGGCTGAAGACGCGCCGTGTGGGGCATGCAGGCACGCTTGATCCGATGGCTACCGGCCTGTTGACTCTGTGCATTGGCCAGGCGACTCGTCTGGTCGAGTATCTGGCTGGGCGAGATAAGCGCTATACGGCGGTGGTGCAGCTCGGCGTAGCGACGAACACGGATGACGCCGAGGGTCAGGTGCTCGAAAGGCGCACAGTGCCTGCGATCGGAGATGCGATGCTTGAGGAGCTGAGGCTGCGATTCACCGGCGAACTGATGCAGACCCCTCCGCAGTTCAGTGCGATCAAAAAAGACGGCGTGCGGTCGTATGCGCGTGCGCGGCAGGGCGAGACGTTTGAGCTTGCAGCCAGATCAGTAATTATTTATTCGCTGGTTTTTGAGCGAGATCCTTCTGATGCAAGTTTGTTGCGAATGGAGGTGCATTGCGGAAGTGGCACGTACATTCGTGCCTTGGCGCGCGATATTGGCACGATGCTGGGATGTGGTGCCCATTTGGCGGCGTTGCGCCGAACGGCGGTCGGGGATTTGTCAGTAAACGATGCATTGACGACAGAACGCGCGGAGGAGTTGGCTGGAACCCTGCTGATCGCGCGCGAGTTGCGACCTGCCGATGAAGCGCTGGCAGATGCGCCGAGCTTTCGATTGGATGCTGCTGGCGCGCAGTCTATTTGCCGTGGGCAGTTCGTGCGCGTAGACCCGGATGTGAGCGCGGAAGTGTGTCGCGTGTACGGGCCGGGCGGACGGTTTGTGGCAGTGGGGACGGTGGCTGCAGGTGTGCTGCGACCGGTAAAGGTGCTGGTGGCGGAAGATGATGCGGCTGGTCCGATCGTTTCATGAAGTCCCTATAGGATTGCCGACTGTTTGTTGCATCGGCACATTCGACGGAGTGCATAAAGGGCATCAGCATCTGATTGGGGCTGCTGTGCGTGAGGCTCATCAGCGTCAGATGCGATCTGCGGTAATTACTTTTTTTCCGCATCCGCGTGCTGTGCTCGGGCGAACTGAGGAACGCTATTTGACGTTGCCGAAGGAGAAGGCAGAACGACTGGCTGCGTTGGGGGTCGATGTTTTGCTGATCCATGAGTTCACGGCGGAGACGATCCACACACGCGCTGAGGAGTTCATCGGAATGATGCTGAGCACCTTCGACCTGCGCAGTTTGTGGGCAGGGCCTGATTTTGCATTCGGCTATCGGCGTGAGGGAACCACCGCCTGGTTGCATGACGCAGCTATACGTCACGGATTCGATATGCACGTGGCAGAACCATTCGTAGTGTCGGGGCGGCCGGTATCCAGT
This sequence comes from Chloroflexota bacterium, assembly GCA_964201495.1. Taxonomy (GTDB): domain Bacteria; phylum Chloroflexota; class Anaerolineae; order J036; family Brachytrichaceae; genus CANJQH01. The sequence continues at coordinate 3,985 of CAXNFZ010000210.1, forward strand.
TCTCGTGTGCGTGAAGCACTTCTGCGAGGAGATATGGAGGAAGTTTCGGCATGTCTTGGCAGGCCTTATTTACTGGCAGGTCATTTATTGAACAATTCTGACCCTGACGCGCAGCAGCAAATTGACATGACAAACGGCAGCCCGGCTGAGCAGGGCAGGCAGATCGCACTGGATCGTCAGCAGTGGCGGCCAGCTGACGGAGAATACTCGGTGCATGTAAATGGTGAGGCAAATTGTCTGCTCCTTGAGCGACAAGGCACCGTCGCAATCCTCAAAAAAGAACTCTGCATCAAACATTTTGGCGTGTTGGAAATTTTTTTCGCATAGGCATTAAATGTTGTTAACGCATTTGTCCTTAACTAACTTCAGACTATACGCTCGCCTAGAACTTGATCTGCCCGCCAGACTCATCATCATCAAAGGTGATAACGCACAAGGCAAAACGTCGCTGCTTGAGGCTATTTATTTTTTAGCAACTGCACATTCGCCCAGCACCAGCACAGATCGGCAAATCATTCGGTGGGGTGCAGAGGAAGACAACCCGTTTCCATATGCAATGCTGCGCGCAACCGTTCAGACAACAAACGGCACGCACTTGCTCGAAATGATGGTGCAGAAGGGAGAGGGTAATCGCGTCAAAAAAGAAATTCGCATAGATCGCACTCCACGACGCATCGTTGACCTGGTCGGAAAGCTCTCGGTCGTGCTTTTTCTGCCAAGTGACGTGGACATCGTCGGTGGTGCTCCGATACTGCGAAGAGACTTCCTCGACCAGGCTATCTCCCAGGTCGATGCGCGCTATGTGCAAGCTCTGGATCGCTACGAAAAAACACTTACACAACGTAATGCCCTGCTGAGGCAGGCAAGTGAACGGCGAGTTGATCCAGATGAACTCGCTATATGGGATGAACAGCTCGCACCCGATGCCGTACAAATTTCCCTTATGCGCAGACAAGCGCTCAGCGAAATGACGCAGTTTGCGTTTCCACTGCACCGTGAACTTTCGAACTCCGCAGAATTTCTACAAATCATCTATTCACCCAGCTTTGATGCAACCCGACCGCCAGCTATCGACGCTGGCTATCAAATTGGGTTTGACACATCTCATCCTCCAGAAGGAATGGGGGAGGGCGACCTGCAACAAGCTTTTCTCAGCATGCTGCATCAACGCAGAGCTGAGGAATTCGCTCGCGGAATCACTTTGACAGGACCCCACCGAGATGAATTCAGATTTCTCTCCAACGGAATCGATCTCGGCGAATTCGGATCGCGTGGCCAGCAACGCACCGCTGTGCTTGCGCTTAAGCTTGCGCAGGTTGCGTGGATACGCGAACGAATTCATGATGAGCCAGTTCTGCTACTCGACGAAGTACTCGCCGAGCTGGATCCACACCGACGCGCGTGTCTGCTGCAGCACATCGCAGGCTCGCAGCAGACACTGATCACCACCACGGACTTATCACGCATCGAACAGGAGCGTATTGCTGCCGCTGAGATGC
>CAXNFZ010000211.1:0-5460 GCA_964201495.1 Chloroflexota bacterium
ACCCCGCCGGCCTTGCCGCGTCCACCCGTCAGCACCTGGGCTTTGACCATGACGGGGCCGCCGTAGCCGCGTGCCGCGTCACGTGCCGCTTCTGGTGAAAACACCACGGTGCCCTCGGGCGCCGGGATGCCGTATTTCGTGAAGATTTCCTTGGATTGATATTCGTGCAGCTTCATGGTTTTTCTCGCGGGTATTGTAGTGGGGCAGAGAAGTAGATAGTGATAGTAGTGATAGTAGATAGTGATAGTGGATAGTGACTCTTGCGCAGACTCACTATCACTATCCACTATTACTATCCACTAGTCCTTGCTTACAGCTCCTTCGAATAATTCTCCACCAGCGCTGCGGCGCGGGCGGCGAAGGCGGCGACGGGCATGGCCTTGAGGTCCTCGCCGGAGCGCAGGCGCACGGAGACCGAGTCGGCTTCCTGCTCCTTGTCGCCGACGACGAGCATGTAGGGGATTTTCATGGCCTGAGCTTTGCGGATCTTGTTCTGCATGCGGTCCGGGCCGTCGTCAAGTTTGACGCGCAGGCCCTGCGCAGCCAGGCGGCGTTGCACCTGGCGGCAGAAGTCGATGTGGCGGTCGGCGATGGGCACGATCTGCGCCTGCACCGGGGCGAGCCAGAGCGGGAACGCGCCGGCGAAGTGCTCGATCAGGAAGCCGATCAATCGTTCATGCGTGCTCAGCGGCGCGCGATGCAGGCAGAGCGGCGTCTTCTCCCTGCCGTCTTTGTCCACGTAGGTCAGGTCGAAGCGCGCCGGAACGGCGAAGTCGACCTGGTTGGTTGCCAGCGAAAATTCACGGCCGATGGCGCTGTAAATCTGCACGTCGATCTTTGGGCCGTAGAACGCGGCTTCGTTGGCGCGCTCGAAGAAGGGCACGTTGCCGTTGATCATGGCGCGGCGCACCATCTCTTCGGTTTTCACCCAGAGCTCCGGGATATCGACGTACTTCTTGCCGAGGCCTTCGGGGCTGTGCAGGCTCAGGCGCATCGAGTATTTGTCGACGCCGAGGATGTCGAAGTAGCGCAGGTAGAGCTTGACGACGCTCATGAACTCTTCCTCGAACTGCTCTTCGCTGACGTAGATGTGCGCGTCGTTCATCTGCATGCTGCGCACGCGCATCAGGCCAAAGAGTTCGCCGGACTGTTCGAAGCGGTAGCAGGTGCCGTACTCGGCGTAGCGGATCGGCAGGTCGCGGTAGCTGCGCGGCTTGGCGGCGTAGAGCTTGTGATGGAACGGGCAGTTCATCGGCTTCATGTAGTACTTGATGCCGTCCTCGAGTTCCATCGGCGGATACATGCTCTCGGCGTAATAGGGCAGGTGGCCGCTGCGCAGGAAAAGATTTTCCTTCGTCAGGTGCGGCGTCTTGACGCGGTCATAGCCGCCTTCCTGCTCCATGCGCTTGGCGAGCGCCTCGATCTGCTCGATCATCACCGCGCCGTTCGGCTGCCAGAGCGGCAGGCCCGGGCCGACTTCGTCGTCGAAGATAAAGATTTCGAGTTCGGCGCCGAGCTTGCGGTGATCACGCTTCTTCGCCTCCTCCATCATGTTCAGATAGTCGGTGAGCTGCTGCTGCGCGTCGAAAGCCAGCCCGTAGATGCGCTGCAGCATCGGGTTCTTCTCGTTGCCGCGCCAGTATGCGCCGGACGAAGTGCTGATCTTGAACGACTCGGCGTCGATGTCGCGCGTGTTGGGCACGTGCGGGCCGCGGCACAAGTCGGTGAAGGTGTCCTGCGTGTAGACGGTGAGTGCGGCCGAGGCCGGTGCAGCTTCGTCGCCCATGTCGTCGCCGGCGCCGCGCACCAGGCCGTCGATGAGCTCGAGCTTGAACGGGTTCTGTGCGAACAGCGCGCGCGCTTCGGCTTCGCTTACCTCGCGGTGCACGAAGTCGACGCGGCTGCGCACGATCTCCTTCATGCGCGCCTCGATTTTGTCGAGGTCCTCGGGCGTGAACGGCGTCTCGACGGCGAAGTCGTAGTAGAAGCCGTTTTCGATCGGCGGGCCGATGGTCGGCTTGGCGCCGGGGAAGAATTCCAGCACCGCCTGCGCCATCACATGCGCGAGCGAATGGCGCTTCTTGTACAGGCCGGCTGGGATGTTTTTGTCTTTGCCGTACATCGGTTCTTCGGCAGACGACGGACGACCGATGTCAGACGACAGAACGCTGTCGTCCGTCGTCCGTCGTCCGTCGTCTGCCGCAACGATCGCCGCCTCCGTCGCGTTCGACAGCCGGAGATAGTCGGCGCTCTTGAGCGCGATCGAGCGATCGAGGCGGGCGGCGTTGAAGAAGATCTCGTCGTGCGCGAGCAGCGCCGGATCGACGACAACGGTGAGCTCGGGGTTGAACGAGAAGGGCAGAATCGTGCCGGTGACGCAGCCGGTGAGCTGCTCGGCGATTTCCCGCGCGGCGAAGCCGACGTACTCGCCCTTGAAGAGCGCCTTGAGCTTGTTCAGGTCGAGCCGTGCGTCGCCGGGCACCACGGCGACGACGTAGCGCTTCTCTTTTTTGGAGAGCTTGATCATGACCACGATGCACTTGGCGGCGGCGGCAAGGTCGTTGCCGCGCAGCGCACTGACTGCGTCGGTGCGGCCTTCTTCAGCGTGGTCGAGGAGCCGGTAGCTTGCGCCGCCGGCGTCGAGATGGGCGATAAGTTGGGAGTAAGGGGAGGTGTTCATGGTTGAGCGGATAGTGATAGCAGATAGTAGATAGTGATAGTGGATAGTGATAGTGGATAGTGGATAGTGAAAATAACTATCCACTATCACTATCTACTATGACTCTCTATGACTCTCTATGACTCTCTACGCCTCCGTCCCGACGAATCGGCGGGTGACGAAGGCGACGGCGTGCGAGCCGAACATAGAGATCATGAGGCCGACGAGGATGAGCCCGGCGGCGAAGGCCTTGAGCGGTGGTACGCCCTCGCCGAGGATGAGGGCGGCGCTGGACATGCCGACGACGGGGACGAGCAGGCTGAACTGCGTGACGTGACCGGCGCCGTGGCGGGCGATGAGCATGTTCCAGATGACGAAGCCGAGCAGCGTTGAGCCGTAGGTGATGAAGGCGAGGCCGGCGACGGTGGGCAGGGTGAGCGCCTGGATACCGGCGACGATGGCAGTCGGGCCGTCGATGAGCAGTGAGAGCACGAACGTCGGCAGGGGTGGGAAGACGGCGGCCCAGACCATGAACGACAGCGGCTCGATCGGGCCGGTGGCGGTGTTCGAGGCGTGCTTGCTGAACATGGTGGCGATGGCCCAGGTGACGGCTGAGCCGATCATGAGCATGAACGCGAGCAGGTTTGATGACTGATCGGTGGCGGTGGCGATGAGATAGAGGCCGACGCCGGAGAGCGCCATACCGGCGATCTGCTGCGGGCGGATCTTCTCTTTCAGGAAAAGCGCCGCGAAGCCGAGCGTAAAGAATACCTGGGTTTGCAGCACCAGTGACGACAGGCCGGCGCCCATGCCGGCCTTGATGCCGAGGAAGAGCAGGCCCTGATGTACGGTGCCGAGCATGATCGCGTAGAGCGCCAGCCAGCGCAGCTTGATGGGCGGCCGCTTCACGAACAGAAGCAGTGGCAGCGCGATCAGCGCATAGCGCAGCGTGACGATGAGCATCGGTGGCATGCTCTGCATGGTGAGCTTGATCACCACGAAGTTCAGGCCCCACACGGTGATGACGAGCAGGGCGAGTGCGTAGTCCTTGGCTTTCATTTGGAATGATTCAGGCCAGTCTATTTCCCATCGTGTTTCACAGGAAATATCGACTTAGGCCTATTGCGTACCGATCAGCAGGGAAAACAAAAAACGCCCACCCATATTTGGGGCGAGCGTAGTCGCGGTTCCACCCAGATTCGTGCGCCGCGCGAGCGGCGAACCTTGCGTGCGCGATAACGGGCGCGGCCGGCGCAGTTCACTGCGCGCTTGCAGGTGGTATCCGATCGGTGCAGGCTGCGACGCTTTCACCACGGCAGGAAGCCGGCGTCGCTCTCTGAAGCCGCGGGGCGAACGGACGTGCCCTGTGCATTGCTTTAGGGGATGGATTGTAGCAGTTTTCGATTTCAGATTTCGTAACTACTCAGGCCTAAATCAGTGTTTCCCGCGAAACGCGCTATTCCTTCCCCCCTTTGGGGGGAAGGAATAGCGCGTTTCGCGTTGGAAAAATAGATGGCCTGAGTAGTTACGAAATCTGAAATCAAAATCTCGTTTTCGTCCACAATTCAGCCATGCCAAACATTACCGCCATCGACGTGATTCAGCTGCGTGGACATGGAATTCAATCGCTCGTGCGCGTGCGCACCGACGAGCCGGAGTTGTACGGGATCGGTGAGATCGGTGCGCCGGCGGTGATGGCGCGCGCGTATTTGAAGCATCTTGCGCCGAAGCTGATCGGCCAGGATCCGCTCGAGATCGAGCGGCTGCATTTCGTCATGACGCGACTGCAGACGCAGTTTCATGCGCACTGGGTCAACAACCCGACGGTGGCCGGCATCGACATCGCCCTGTGGGACATCGCCGGCAAATTTTTCGACCGCCCGATTTCGAAGCTGCTCAGCGGCCGTTTCCGGGAGCGCGTGCAGCTGTACGTGAATACGCTCGGTCCGCAGGACTGGCTCGACAAGGCGTCGTGCCGTGACTGGGCGGACGAAGTGCGCGCCGACCCGCACGGCTGGCGGGTGGTGAAGTTCGGCTTCGAGCGCATGCTCGGCCGTGGGTTGCCGGCGGATCGTTACCAGGGCGGCTACCTGGGCAAAATGCTCACGCCGATGGAGCTGCGCACGATCGGGCGCGGCTACGAAAATTGTCGTGAGGCGCTCGGCTGGGAGATCGACATCATCGTGCATTGCCACAACGAATGGGATCTCGCCACCGCCGTCGGATTGTCCGAAGCCGTTGCGCCGATCCGTCCGCTGTGGATCGAAGATGCGCTGCCAGCGCCGTTCAGCGAGAGCTGGCCAGCGTATCGCCGCCAGTCGCAGGTGCGCGTGCTGACCGGTGAGAAGCTCGAGTTCGCGCATGAGTTTCTGCAGTTCATGCAGGCCGGCGCCGTCGACGCGATTCATCCGGACATCGCGTTCACGCACGGCATCACCGGCATGCGCAAGATCGCCGACCTGGCGGAGATGTTTTACCTGCCGGTCGTGACGCACAACATCGGCAGCATCGTGCAGCTTCTGGCGACCGCGCATTTCGGTGCATCGTGCCGCAATTTCGTGATGACCGAGAATCGCATTCCACAGGGGCAGCTGTATGAGGAACTGGTCGTCGAGCCGCTGCGCGTCGAGAATGGCGAACTGGTCGTGCCGAATGCGCCCGGTCTGGGCATTCGGCTTGATCACGATTTTTTGCGCGCGCACCTGGATGACGGAGAGACGTACTGGGAATAGGGAAGAGAGGGAAGAAGGGGAGAGAGGGAAGAAGGGGAGAGGGAAGAGGAGAGAGGAAATATGGAGCGT
>CAXNFZ010000212.1:0-5459 GCA_964201495.1 Chloroflexota bacterium
GATGTATTGCCTCAACCCTGAACTTTTACTCAAGCCGGTCTATTTCCAATCGAGCTGCCCCTCTTGCCAATAGAACAATTGTTCTATACACTCTCCCCGTATGGAGATGACGCTCGAATCCGTCGCCCCGGCGCCGCCGCCCACCCTGCAGCGCGCCGTCGCAGCGCTGCACGTACGCTACGGCAGCGGCGTGCTGCGCGAAGCCCACGAACTGTCCGCCGCCGTCCCACCCCGCTTTTCAACCGGCTTCCCCACCCGCGACGCGCTCTCCGGCTGCGGCGGCGTCCCGCAGGGCCACCTCACGCTGTTCACCGGCGGCGCCACCTCCGGCAAACTCTCCGTCGCACTGCGCTCACTCGCCGCCGCCCAGGGCCGTCACCGACGCCGCGACCCCGTCGCCGTGCTCGACCTGGCCGGCACCGCCGACCCGCAGTCTTTTCACCTCGCCGGCGTCGACCTGGCCCACACGCTCTTCATCCGCCCCCCGCGCATCGAAAACATCACGACGCTGCTCTACGACGTGCTCAACGCGCGCGCCTGGCGCTGCCTGCTCGTCGACGGCGTCGGCACACTGCGAACTTCTCCGCATCAGCTGCACACGTTCGACGCCGCCCTCCCCGAGCTGATGCGCGTCGTCCGCCGCCAGCGCACCGCACTGCTCCTGCTCGACGACGCCGGCCAGCCCGGCGACGCGACGGCACACAGCCTCTCCCTGCACATGCACTTCCGCCGCACGGACTGGCAGCTCAGTCGCCACGGCGGCATCGTCGGCTGCACCACGCGCGTGCAGCTCGAACGCAGCCGCTGGGCACGCCCCGGCGCGCACTGTGACCTGACGCTGCCCTTTCCCTGATGGCCATCCTCTACTGCCACCACGCCAACTTCGTCTTCGACGCGCTGCATCCCACTCACCCCGAGTGGGACGACCACCCCGTCGCGCTGCTGAACGACGACGGCATCGTGCAGGCCTGCTCGCCGCAGGCGATCGAATCCGGCGTGCTGCACGAAATGCGCGCTCGCCAGGCCCGCGCTCGCTGCCCAGACCTGCGGCTCGTCCCGCTGGACGCCGCTCGCATCGAAGAGCTGCACCAAGCCTTCCGCAGCGTGCTGCTCGCCACCGGCCTGCCGGTCGAAATCACCGCGCCCGGCAGCGGCTACTGCGACCTGCGCAGCGTCGCACGGTCGCCGCGCGATGCCCAGCCGATCTGCGCCGACCTCGGCCGACAGCTGCGCAGCGCGCTCGGCGACGCGCTCACGCCCGCGCTCGGCTGCGACCACGGCAAATTCACCGCCCGCGCCGCCGCGCACATCACCCGCCCCGGTCGGCTGCGCGTGGTCGATCTGCCGGACGAAGCGGCGTTTCTTGCGCCGCTGTCCACCGCGCTGCTGCCGCTGCCGCCGCTCGTCCTCAATCAGCTGCGCTGGCTCGGCATCGCCACGCTCGCCGACTTCGCACGCCTCCCGCAGTCCGCCGTGGTGCAGCGCTGGGGCGAAGCCGGCCGCATCGCGCAGCAGCTCGCCCTGGGACGCGACCCGCGCCCGGTCCAGGCCGCCGGCGCCGCATCGCCCGAACCCGTCCGCACCGATTTCGAAACGCCCTGCGAAAACGTCGCGCAGGCCGCCGCATCCGTTCGCCGCGATCTGGAGCCGCACCTCGCCGCACTCGCCGCCCAGCTGCTCGGCTGCCGCACGCTCACGCTGCAGCTCGAATTTCTCGACCACCGCACACGCACGCACGAGATCGCGTTCGCCGCGCCCGTCGTCGCCGCCGCATCCATCGCCGCCGCCGTCACCCACGCGCTGCGGTCCACACCCTGGCCGGCGCCGCTGATTTCGACGCGCACGACGATCTCCGCCGCCGCCGAGCTGCCCGCCGGCCAGCTCACACTCTTCGACGAACCCACGGATGACGCAATCACCGCCATCGACGAGCCCGCCCAGCGCCTGGCGCACAAACACCCGGGCGTGTTCTTCCACGCGCAGCTCGTCGAGCCGGCGCACCCGGTCGTCGAACGACGCATCGAATGGAGAAGCTAGCCGCACCCGCGACGCACGCGCGCCGCACCCGCAGGATTGAAATCCATGTCCAGAATCTGGTCCGCAGGCGAACCCATCGACGTGCACACTGACGACGCAGACGCGCCGATCGCCTTCACATGGAACGGCCGCGCGCATCGCGTCGACCGCGTCGACGAAGAGTGGCGCGTCGACGCCGACTGGTGGAGCGAAGCCGGCGAAGTCTCGCGCCGCCACGTCCGCCTGATCACGCACAGCGGCTACCTGTGCGTGATCTGTCAGGACCTGCACACGCAGGCATGGACGCTGCTGAGGATTCATGACTAACATCCCTCTGCCGTTCGTCGAGCTGCACTGCCATTCCTTCTACTCCCTGCTCGACGGCGCATCCGCACCGGAAGCGCTCATCGCCGAAGCTGCACGCCTCGGCATGCCGGCGCTCGCGCTCACCGATCACGATTCCCTCGCCGGCGCGATGCGCTTCCATTCCGCCGCCCGCAAACTGCGCGTGCGGCCGATCTTCGGCGCCGAGGTCACCCTGCACGACGGTGCACATCTCACACTGCTGGCCGAGAACCAGCAGGGCTACGCCAGCCTCTGCCGCCTGATCACCCGCAGTCGCTGCGATCTCGGCACTCGCACCGACGCAGCATGGAGCGGCAAGACCACACCCGCGCTCACCTTCGACCAGCTCGCAGCGCATCGTGAAGGGCTGATCGCCCTGACAGGCTGCGATCAGGGACCGCTGGCGCACGCCCTGCGCGCGCAGGACGCGGCCGGCGCCGTCGCACGCGCCGGCACGCTGGCCGACCTCTTCGGCCGCGGCCAGCTCTACATCGAAATTCAACATCATCAACGGCCCGGGGACGACGCCCGCCAGCATGCGCTGCTCGAAGTCGCCGCGCAGACTCGCCTGCCCATCGTCGCCACCGGCAACACGCACTACGCCGTGCGCGCGCACGCCCGCCTGCGCGACTGCCTGCTCGCCATCGACCGCAACGAATCCCTCGACGAGGCCCGCCGCGCCGGTGCGCTTCCGCTCAATCACACCTACGCGCTCGCCGACGCCGCCGCCCTCACGCGCCGCTTCGCCTGCATCCCGCACGCACTCGCCAACACGCTCGCCATCGCCGAGCGCTGCTTCGTCGACCTGGATTTCGGCGGCGTCGCCGGCGGCGCACAGCGCATGCCCATCTTTCCCGTCCCCGGCGAACAAAGCGAATTCGGCTTTCTCTACAACCTGTGCCACGCCGCGCTGCCGACGCGCTACCCGCAGCTCGAACCACGCGTGCTGACGCAGCTGGCGCACGAACTGCAGGTCATTCAGCAGGCGCGGCTGTCGTCGTTCTTCCTGCTCGTCTGGGACGTCGTACGCTTCGCCCGCGAACGCCGCATCCGCTGCTCCGGCCGCGGCTCCGCCGCCGGGTCGATCGTCGCCTACCTGCTCGACATCAGCCAGGTCGACCCGCTCGAACACGATCTGCTGTTCGAACGATTCCTGTCGCCGGACAAGGCGACCATGCCGGACATCGACCTCGACTTCGACTGGCGCCGCCGCGAGGAAGTGATTCAGTATTTATACGAACGCTACGGCCACGAGCACTGCGCCATGGTGTGCAACCACGTACAGTTCCAGGCGCGCTCGGCCGTGCGTGATTTGGGCCGCACGCTGAATTTCCCCGATGCCGTCGTCGAGCGCCTGCTGAAGCGCATCGACGCGCATTCGCCGGCGCAGGCGGCCGCGGAAATCGACGCGCTCCTCGCCGCCGACGTGCCCAGCAGCACGACGATTCCCGCGCCCGGCGCCGCACGCCCGACGACGCATCCGCTCGCGCTGCTGGCCGAACTGCTGCGCCACATCGACGGCGTCGTGCGCCATCTTTCGATCCACGTCGGCGGCATGCTGATCACCGGCCGGCCGCTCGACGAGCTCGTGCCCATCGAGCCGGCGACGATGCCCGGCCGCTACGTCGTGCAGTGGGACAAGGATTCGGTCGAAGACGCCGGCCTCGTCAAGCTCGACGTGCTCTCGCTGCGCACGCACGGCCTGATCGCCGAGGCGCAGGAGCTGATCGACCCGCCGCTCGATCTCGATCGATTGCCCGTCGACGACCCGGCCATCTACGACATGATCTGCAGCGCCGACACGCTCGGCACGTTTCAAATCGAAAGCCGCGCGCAGATGCAGATGCTGCCGCGCACGCTGCCGCGCAACCTGAAGGACCTCGCCGTCGAAATCGCCATCGTGCGGCCGGGCCCGATCCAGGGCGGCGCAGTGCACCCGTACGTCAACCGCCGCCTCGGCAGGGAACCGGTGCACTACGATCATCCAGATCTCGAGCCGATCCTGCGCGACACGCTCGGCGTGCTGCTGTATCAGGAGGACTGCCTGCGCATCGCCATGACCATCGCCGGGTTCTCCGGCGGCGAGGCCGATCAGCTGCGCCGGGCCATGTCGCGCTCACGTTCGCAGGAAGCGATGGCCGAGATGCACGACCTGTTCGTACATCGCGCACTGGCGCGCGGCTATGCGCTCGAAACCGCCTCGACGATCTACTCGAAAATCGCCGGCTTCGCGCAGTTCGGATTCTGCCGCAGCCATGCCGCAAGCTTCGCGCGCATTTCGTACGTCACCTGCTGGCTGAAAAAGCATCATCCGGCGGCCTTCTACACCGCGCTGCTGAATTCCGGCGCCGGCTTCTATCCGCACGACGTCATCGCCGCCGACATGCGCCGCCACGGCGTCGACCTGCTGCCGCTCGACATCAATCGCAGCCGCTGGGGATACACCCATATCGATGCACGGCGCGTGCGCATGGGCGCATCGACCATCGCCGGCCTGGGAGAAGCGGCATGGGCGCACGTCGAGGCGGCGCAGCCGTTCGCCGACCTGCGCGATTTCCATGCGCGCACCCGCCTGCCGAAGATGCTCGTCGCCGACATGATTCGCGCCGGCCTCTTCGACTCATTCGGCGAACGGCGCACACTGCTCTGGGAATCCGGGGAGTTGCCCGTCGGCGACCGCAGCGCAGAACTGCCGCTCCTGATTCCCATCACGTCGGTCGCACTGCCGGCGCTGGCCGTAACGGAAGCGGAGGCATGGGAACACGAACTGACCGGGCTCGCGCCCGGCGGCAGCTACGTGCGCCATTTCCGCGCAGCCCTGCAAAAGCTCGGGGTGCATTCGCTGGCGGACGCCCGCGCACTGCCCGCCGGCCGGCGCATCCGCGTCGCCGGCATCATGTACGTGAGACAACGCCCACAGACCGCCAAAGGCGTGACGTTTCTCGGCATGCAGGACGAGACGGCGCTGATGGACTGGGTCGTCAAAGCCGACCAATGGAAGAGCTTTCGCCACCTGCTGCGCGGCGACCGGCTGCTGATCGCCGAAGGCGTCGTGCAGTCCACCGGCAGCGCCGTCAGCCTGCTGGTGCAGACCCTGC
>CAXNFZ010000213.1:0-5427 GCA_964201495.1 Chloroflexota bacterium
ATTTCCCGCGAAACGCGCTATTCCTTCCCCCGAAGGGGGAAGGAATAGCGCGTTTCGCGTTGGAAAAATGGATAGCCTGAGTAGTTACAGCAAAAGTCGATTGACCGAACTTGATGACGGCTCAGGCTGGTCTTTGTCGCGTCGCGAACGAGGCAGTCAGCCTGAGACGTTCCCGAACATGCATGGCTGCATTGCAGAGTGTTGCAACCAGCGTATCACCAGTGCAAGCAGAATGAACACGCTTCACTCCCAGCCCAGACACGCACCATCGCGGCGATCGGATCGCGGCCCGGGCTGGTCGGCAAAAATCGCCGGCCGGCCCGGCGCAATCTGCATGTATCGATGCGTGACCAGCGACATCAGCAGCAGATCGCCGTACACGGTCTCCATCCACTGAAACGTCTCGGCGTCGCCCGGTTCACCGACGCGCAGCGTCATTTCACCAGACGGCGCAACGGAGACGTACGACGACTTTTCAGAGAGTCCCACACGCAGCGCCACACGCCCCAGCCCGCAGTCGATCACTTCGAATCGCACCGGCGTCTCGCCTGCTCCCGCCACGGCCAGCACACCGCCGCGCACCGTCATCGCACAGCCATCCGCGACGGACGCGACGCGGATGCTGCGCCCATACGGGATCGGCCGCATCAGCCCGCGCGGATGCGGCTCGTCCACGCGAAAGCGGCGGAAGTCCGCCGCGCCGCCCGGCGCACCGCCGACGTTGTAATGGAACGGCCCGATGCGTATCCCCTGAAAAGTCTTGACCTGAAAGATCATGTCGAAGACGCCGCCGATCCGTTCGTAATTTTCTCCGTCGGCGCTCCACGAAAACGTCGTGCGCTCGGTCAGGAAATCGCAATGCGCGCGCAAGTGCACGCGCGAACCAGCGAGCGGGTGGCGCGTCGCTTCGTCCGTGCGCTGGTCGTAGCGCACCAGCGTCAGCGCGCCGTTCTCGTGCGCCACGCCGAGCTGAGCGTACGGGAAGTTCAGCAGCGCCAGCCCGGCCACGTCGCCGTCCCGCATGCCGCTCGCGTCGAGTTCGACAGTGACGGTCGATTCCGGCCCCATGGCGCGCTGGGTGAGCGTGTTGCGCGCCCACCACAGATTCGGCGCCGCCAGCGAGCGCAGCCGCAGCCAGCCCGACCGCTCGCTGAGCGACCAGCACGAATCATCCGGCGCGTGGCTCCATTGCCACACACGATTCAGCTGCGGGCCGGCAAAGTCATCATCGCGCGTGAACGGCGTGCGCGGCTCCGACGTCACCCCGGTGTTCGGCTTCGTCCAAATGCGCGGCGTGCGCTTCAGGTTGCCGGGCAGGCCGAAGTACGGCCAGCCTTCGTGCCAGGTAATCGGCGACAAACATGTGAAGCGTCCAGCCGAGTTGTAGTCCATCATCGAGAAGCCCCACCACTCGCCGCTCGGCGTGTCCACGATGCCGCCCTGATGCAGCGACATGCGGCCGACGCGGCCCGGATCAGCCGGCAGCAGCTCGAACGGCGGTGCCTTGAGCGTCGTCAGACGATGTCCCTCGGCCAGGCCGAAATCCTCGTCAGCGCTGATCTCGAGGTTGATTTCATACGGGCCTTCCGGCCGCGCCGCGCGCGCGCACGGCATGCGCATGCGGCCGGCGAACCACGCGCTCGTGATGTAGTACGTGCCGTTCACTTTGTAGAAGTGCACGCCCTCGCCCATCCCCTCGCCTGGTTGAATGATCACGCGCTCGCTGCCCGGCACGATGCCGTTCAGGTCGTCGGTCAGCTCTGCAAAATGAATGCCCTGGTAACCCCAAAGAATGTACGCCTTGCCGTCGTCGTCGAACAGCACGGACAAATCATGAAACGATCCGGACATCGCCGTGCGCATCCACGGGCCGGCCGGGTTCGTTGCAGTGAAATGCTGCGTGACATGCCCATTCACGTTCGAGAAAATGTGAAACACGCCGTCATGATGGCGAAAGCACGGCGCCCAGATGCCCTGACCATAATTTTCCTGCCCATCCTGCAGACGAAAGCTCGACCCAAGATCGAGACGATCGAACGCCCAGCACAGCAGCGTCCAGTTCACGAGATCTTTCGAATGCAGCACCGGCAGGCCGGGCATCGAGTGCATCGTCGTGCCGGTCAGATAGTAGTCGTCGCCGACGCGAATCAGATCAGGATCGGGAAAATCTTCGTAGAAAAGCGGGTTCGAAAATGTGCCGTTGCCGTTGTCGGACGTCCATGTGCGTGAGCTATGCGTATTGGTGTTGCTCATCTTCTGAATTGCCGGGCGTGCGCTCACAAGGAAACAGAAGGCGCAGCACGCGGAACCTCACGAGGCGCCGCGCCCTCCGCCCTCTCCACGTTCTCTGAATGTGCGACAGGCCGTCCGCCTATTCCTTCACCATGTGGCTGTCTTCCGGCCGAATAATGGCCGGCGCGGTCGGGTCGAAGCAGATGAATTCGAAGTAGCGCAGCGGCTCAGTTCCGGCGTTGCGAATCGTGTGCCGATGCTGCGCCGGCACGTGCTGGTAATCGTTCGCTCCGAGCGCGCCGCTCATGTGCGCGATTTCTATCTGCATCGCGCCTTCGAGCACGTAGATCATCTTTTCTTTAGCCTGCTCGAACATGACTTCGGTCTCGGCGCCCGGCGCCAGCACGCGCACGTTGGTCGAAATGCGCTCGTCCGACGGCATCGATTCCGTCGAATCCTCGGCGAATGCATTTTTCATCGGCGCGTTGCCCTCGAACGCACCCGGCTTGAAGTCTTTGTAACGCCAGCGCGCATGCTTGTGATTCGGCACCACGAGCACATACAGACACACGGTTTCGTCGCCCACGAGCCAGTAGTTGTGATAACGATCCGGCGGCATGAACAACAAATCACCTGGGCCGACGCGCTGCTTCGAAGCGCCGACCTGAATATCCATGTGTCCGGCGGCAATGTAAATAATCTCGGAGGCGTCGTCGTGCGAATGCGGCAGCGGGCCGAGCGGGTCGTTGATGAACCAGTGCACGTCCGGCGTCCACACCAGTGCGCGTGAGCGCATGCGCTCGCTCCACACCAGCGGCTGCTGCATCCATTCCTGCCAGTCGGGTTTGATCATAGTGACGAAGATACTAGCCGCCGACGGCTTTCGGCGCAACACGCAGCAGGCGCATGCCTGCCGTCGTCACCGCCAGCGCCGCGCCGACGTCGGCCGCCACCGCCAGCCACAGCGTGCCGGCGCCGATCAGCACCAGCAGCATGACGCACACCTTCACAACGATCGCAAACGTGATGCTGGCGCGGATCGTGCGCATCGCCGCGCGCGAAAGCTTCAGCACGAACGGCAGTCGCGTCAGGTCGTCCCCCATCAGAGTGACGTCAGCCGTCTCCATTGCCTGCGCTGCGCCCGCGCCCATCGCCACACCCACCGTCGCCGCCGCCAGCGCAGGCGCATCGTTGATGCCGTCGCCGACCATCGCCACCGCCCCGTGCTTCTCCTGCAGCTCGCGCACCAGGCGCTCTTTGTTTTCCGGCAGCAGCCCGGCATGCACCTGGTCGATACCGGCCGCGCGCCCGATCATCTCCGCCACCACCGGCGCATCGCCGGTCAGCATCATCGTTTCTGAAATGCCGATGCCGCGCAGCTCACGCAGCACCGCTGGCGTTTCCCGACGCAATTCGTCGAGTGCCTCGATCGTTCCCACGAACACGCCGTCGACGGCCACGGCGATCATGCTCGTCCGGTCATCCGTGCGCAGTCCCGCACCGACGAACGCAGGCGTCCCCAGCATGACGCGCCGCCCATTCACTGCGCCGCTCACCCCACGCCCGGGAGCGTTCGTCACGTCGTCGGCCGCCGCATAACGCGCCTCCAGCCCGCGCGCCAGCGCTGCTTCGATCACCGCGCGCGCCAGCGGGTGCGAGCTGCGTCTCTCAAGCGCGCATGCATACGCCAGCAAATCATCGCAGTGCGCACAACGCAGGTCCTGCGCATGTTCGCACGCCTCCGCACGCACACGATGCACGCGCAGCCGGCCGCACGTGAGCGTGCCGGTCTTGTCGAAGGCGATCGCCCGCACGCGGCTGAGCGCCTCGATCGCCGCGCCGCCCTTCACCAGCACGCCGTTGCGCGCCGCCGCTCCGATCGCACTGACCACCGACGCCGGCGTGGCCACCACCAGTGCGCACGGGCACGCCACCACCAGCAGCTCGAGCGCGCGATACGCCCAGCCCTGCTCACCCAAAAACGGCGCGCCGAACAGCAGCGGCGGCGCAAGCGCCACGACCGCCGCGCTGATCGTCACCGCCGGCGTGTACACGCGCGCGAAGCGATCGACGAAGCGCTCGCTCGGCGCCTTGCGCGCCTGCGATTCCTCGACGAGCCGCACGATGCGCCGCAATACCGTTTCCTCGGCGCGCTGCGTGGCTTCGATTTCAAGCACGCCGTCCTGATCGATCGTCCCAGCGAAAACGTCCGCGCCGATGTTTTTCGAAACCGGCACGCTCTCCCCGGTGATCGGCGCCTGATCGACGAAGCCGCCGCCGGCGCGCACCACGCCGTCGACCGGGATGCGTTCGCCCGGCTTCACCAGCACCAATTCGCCGATGCGCACGTCTTCGATCGGCACGGATGTCTCGTGCACGCCGCAGAACGGACACGGCCCGCCGCGGTACATATTTCCAGAACGAGAGTCGATCTGCCCGAGATGCTCACGACAATCGACGCAGGCGCGCAGCACCGTCGCATGCGCCGGCGCAATCTGCATCAGCGCACGCAGCGCCGCACGCGCACGATCGAGCGTGAATGCCTCGAGCGCTTCACCGATGGCGAACAGCACCATCACCAGGGCGGCCTCGGCATACGCACCAATGGCCACCGCGCCGACGGCCGCCAGCGTCATCAGGCCGTTGATGTTCATCGTGCGGTTGATGCGCAGCGTGCGCCACGCGCTGCGCGCAATCGGCCAGCCAGCTGCGATCAGCGCCGCAAACGACAAAATATCCAGTGCCGGCAATTCGAAAAATCTCCCGCTCAGCGCCGGAAGAATTTCACCGAACAGCAGGCCCGGCGCGATCAGCAGCGCGCCGAGCGCCGCCCACGTCGTCTCGCTGCGCGCCAGCAGAAAGCGCACGAAGCCGAGCACGCCGCGCTCCGGCAGACGCGCAGCCAGCGAGCTTCGCCACGATGACTCCTCCGCAGGCGATTGGCCGTCCTCGACGACGGCATAACCCAGCTCGTGCACACGTCGCGCCACGGCATCGCGCGCCGCACCGCCGTTCACCTGCAGCAACGCCGCACCGAACTTGATCGCACACGACTGCACCCCATCGAGCCGCGCCACACCGTTCTCGATCGTGCGCGCGCACTCAGCGCAAGCCATCCCGGCGATGCGGTAGGTCGCAGATGTGTTCGTCGTCATGTGTGATTAGTGTACGTTCGTAACTACTCAGGCCATCCAT
>CAXNFZ010000214.1:0-5411 GCA_964201495.1 Chloroflexota bacterium
GGCCTGCCCGCTCACGTGCGACTCGTCTTCGGCGGCAAAAAGCCAAATACGCAGCGCGTCAACCCACGCGAACTGCAGGTGCTCATCATCCCGATCGCCGGATATCTCGCCAAGTTCGACAAAATGCCCGAACTGCAGGAAGAGGTAAAAGCGCAGATCGACGAGCTGCGCAAATTCCTCGACGAGCGCACAATCACCGACGCCGAAACAATCACAGTGCTGCCGCCGTTCAACGCCGCGCAGCTGATTCACTCGCGCATCGAATTTCTCAAGCTGCCCAACGGCAGAGGCGTTCGCTTTCTTACCTCCTACGCCACTGATCCCGCACCGATCACGGCCGCCGACCTGTTTTATACCTTCCAGGGATTCACTGACGACGGCCTGTACTACATTTCGGCGTTCTTTCCCCTCGACACCACCACGCTCGCCAAGACGCCCGCAGATGTTTCAGCGGTGGAAACGGATGAAGCATCCAATCGCTTCGGAGATTATCTGGTGCGCATCGCGCAGCAGATCCAGACGGGCGCTGATTCAGATTTCACTCCGGCACTCGGCGCCATCGACGCCGTTGTCCGTTCCATCGAGCCACTCGCAAGCGCACCCGGCACCGTCGCTCAGGTTGCTCCGCCCGCAGTCACGCTTGAACCCACGGTCGCCCCCATACCAGCAACCACCGAACCTACGGTGCCTGTGATCACACAGCCAACCGCGGCACCGGTTGTAGAGGCCACCGTTGCAGAAGCCACTGCTACAGAAACCACTGTCGCAGAAGCCACTGTCGCAGAAGCTGCGCAGGAAAATATCGCCACTGCAACAGCGACGAAAGTTCCTGCCTCCGCCACGAAAACGACTGCTACGGCGCGGCCAGCGCTGCAGCTCGGGCGCACCACCGCAATCGTCAATCTGCGCAGCGCCGCCGGCACGCGCGCGCGCATCATCATGGAAGTGGCGCGCAACACTGCCGTCACCGTGCTCGGACGAAATTCCAACAGCAGCTGGCTGCGCGTCCGCCTCCGCAGCGGCCGCGTCGGCTGGATGGCCTCCGCCTACGTGCGCGGGGTCAACCTGCGCCGGCTGCCGATCACTCGCTAAACGACACGACGCATAAGCGCGCATGGTATCCATGCGCGCTTATGCGGGTTCGTGCGCTGAATTCTCGAAACGTCAGTGCGCACCAGGCCCGTCCTCGTGCTACTATGCGCACGCGTATGGCGAAAACCGCTCTCTTCGTCACCTGTATTGTTGACATCGTCTTTCCGGACACCGGCGAAGCCACGCTCGACGTGCTCGAAAAAGCCGGCGTGCGTGCCGAATTCCCTGAAGGCCAGACCTGCTGCGGACAGCCCGCTTTCAACAGCGGCTTCCAGGAGGATGCTCGCGAAGTCGCCCGTCAGTTCGTGCGCACATTTGCCGGCTACGACCACATCGTCACCCCCTCGGGGTCGTGCGCCGCTATGGTGCGCCACTACTACCCGGAACTCTTCGCACAGGATCCGCTGCGCGACCAGGCGCTGCACGTCGCTGCGCACACCTGGGAGCTGAGTGAGTTTCTTGTCGACATCCTCGGCATCTCCGACCTCGGCACGTCGCTTCCGAAGCCGACGCGCGCGGTCATCCACGATGCCTGCCACGGCCTGCGCGGGCTCGGCATTGGCCGACAGCCGCGCGCCCTGCTTTCTCACGTGCGAAATCTGCAGCTCGAAACGCTCGCCGGCCACGACCAGTGCTGCGGCTTCGGCGGCCTGTTCGCCGTGAAGATGTCCGATATCAGCGGCGCCATGCTGCATGACAAAATTGCCAATATTTCAACTGCTGAAGCTGATATCGTCATCACCAGCGACTGCAGCTGCCAAATGCACATGAACGGCGGCCTCCTGCGCCGCAATTCTCCAAAGCGTGTAGTCCATCTGGCAGAAGTACTCGCCGGACGCATCTGATGTCATGAACGCCGCCCAGTCTTTCAAATCCTCCGTCGTCGTCGCTCTCGACGATATTCAACTGCAGACGGCGCTTGACCGTGGCACCACACGCGCAGTGAACGGGCGCATCTCCGCCATGGGCGAAACCAGCGCCGCACCCGAGCTGCGCGCACAAGCGCGCGCCGCCCGCCTGCGTGCGCTCAATCATTTGCCCGACCTGCTGGAGACGCTCGAACGCAACGTCACCGCCAACGGCGGCACCGTCCTCTGGGCCCGCACCGGCACCGAAGCCAACGAGGCCATCCTGCAGATCTGCCGCGAACACAATGTGCAGCGCGTCACGAAGGGCAAGAGTATGGTCACCGAGGAATCCGGCCTCAACCACGTGCTCGAAGAACACGGCATCGAGATCAACGAAAGCGACCTCGGTGAATACATCATTCAGCTCGCGCACGAACCGCCCAGCCACATCGTCTTCCCCATGCTGCACAAGACGAAAGAGGCCACTGCCGAGCTGTTGCACGAAAAGCTCGGCATGCCGATGACCGACAAGCCCGAAGACATGACGCGCTTCGTACGCGGCGTGATGCGTCGTAAATACATCGAAGCTGATCTGGGCATCAGCGGCGTCAATTTCGCCATCGCCGAAACCGGCACGATCATCACCGTTGAAAACGAAGGCAACAACCGCCTGTCCTGCAGCACCCCGAAAATTCACGTTGCCGTCATGGGCCTCGAAAAAGTGCTCGCCTCATGGCACGACTGGACCACGCTCGCTCAGCTCCTGCCGCGCAGCGCCACCGGCCAGCGCATGACGGTCTACACGAACCTGATGAGCGGTCCGAAGCGTGAACATGAACCAGACGGGCCGGAAAAGTTCTATCTCCTGATTCTCGACAACGGCCGCACCGGCATGCTCGCCTCCGAGTACGCGGAAAGCCTGGCCTGCATCCGCTGCGGCGCCTGCCTGAACGTGTGCCCGGTGTATCAGAACATCGGCGGCCACGCCTACGGCTGGGTCTATCCCGGGCCGATCGGCTCGATCGTGTCGCCGCTGCTCCAGGGCATCCAAAGTGCGCCCAGCCTGCCCTATGCCAGCAGCCTGTGCGGCGCCTGCCAGGCAGCGTGCCCAGTCGATATTGCTATCCCCGACATGCTGCTCAAGCTACGCCGCGACCTCGTGCAGGTGCATGACCCAGCCAGCGCTTCGCTTCCGTGGCGCATCGGCATGCGCGCCTGGCGCATCGGCATGCGCTCACCGCTCCTTTATCGCATCGGCGGCAAACTCGCCGCAATCGGCACGCGTCTGCTCGCCCGCAATGGCCGCATCACCCGCCTGCCCGGCATCCTCGGCGGCTGGACGAAGTCGCGCGACTTCCCGGCGTTCCCGGCGCAGAGTTTTCGAGAGCGAATGGCACGGCGGCGTAGTCGATAGTGATAGTGGATGGTGATAGTAATCAGCCGACTTGCAACTGATTCCACTATCGACCATCGACTATCCACTATCCGCTATCTGCCACTCCCCACCGCCGCACTCAACCCACCGTCTACGACGATCGACGTTCCCGTGATATAGCGCGCATCATCGGATGCCAGAAACAGCGCCGCGTGCGCCACGTCCCATGCATCTCCCATGCGGCCCATTGGCGCCTGCTCATGTCGCTTCCGGACGATCTCGTCCATGTCCGCTGCACCATAGGCGCCCGCCAGCGACACGCGCACCAGCGGCGTGTCAATCAACCCCGGGATCACCGCGTTGCAGCGAATCCCCATGCCGGCGTACTGCAACGCCACCGACTGCGTCATCTGCAGCACCGCTGCCTTGCTCGCCGCATAAGCGACGTACGGAATGCCGGTCCAGCGCATCCCCCCGACGGACGACACCGCCACAATCGATCCCGCTCGCTGCGCCGCCATATGCGGCAGCACATGTTTGCACATCAGAAAAAGGCTCTTGACGTTCACTGCCTGCGTCAAGTCCCAGTCTTGTTCACTCAACTCCACCGGCCCGCCGGTGCGCACGATGCCGACGTTGTGATGCAGCACATCGACACGGCCATACTCGGCGATGCAGCGCGCCACGGCCTCGGCCACGTTCGCCGCCTGCGAAACATCGGCCGTATGCGCCACACACCGCCCGCCTTCCGACACGATCAGATCGCACGTCTCCTGCGCCGCGCGCGGATTCACGTCGACCGCAACGATCGCCGCACCTTCACGCGCGAACAGCACCGCCGCCGCCTTGCCGTTGCCCCACCCCGGCCCCGCCGATCCGGCGCCCGTCACGATGGCAATCTTGTCGCTCAATTTTTTCATCGCTTGTCTCTGTTCTCCTCGTTCGCAACGACTCAGGCAAAAATCAATCTGGCGTCATGAAAAAGCCTATCCCCGCAGCCGCGGCAAATTCATCAGCAGCACGTCCAGCGACAAGCGCACGTTTGCATTGCGCTCGATGTTCTGCATCGTGTGCGTGTGCAGCTCGAGAATGCGACGTACTTCGATCAACGAGATACGCTCCCGCACACTTTGCAGCAACGCCTGACGATCGGAGTTGCGCAGGCTCTGCGTCGATACCCTGCCAAAGCTCGCCGCCACATCTCGCCAGAACAGCAGCCACTCCCCGAGCACGACCCGCACCGGACTCTCGTCTGCGCTGGCCGACTTATCTTTTTTCTTCGACAGCTTGTCCGCGAAGGCGAACCGCTCCGTCGCCCCACCGCGCAACAGTCCCTCCAATTCGTCCACACGTGCGTCGCGCTCCACCAGCACACGCTCATCGTCCAGCGCAGCCAGCGCCCAGCCAACCCGGCCACGCGCCAGTCGGGCGATGCGATCAGCAGATTCGTCGCTCGCACCCCGTGCGCACAACACTGTGCGGACGGATTCATACGGCGCCGGACGCAGGCCAATTACCTGGCAGCGCGACACAATCGTGCTCAGCAGTTCATCAACGCTCAACGCCGTAATCACGATCACGACCGACGGCGGCGGCTGTTCCAACGTCTTCAAAATCGCGTTTTGCGCCTCTTCCGTCGGAGCCTGCTCATGTCCGATCAACCCAACGCGATATGCGCCTTCAACCGGCGCAAGCGTCATCTGCCTCAGCCACGCTCGCGTCGGATCAATGCCGATGGAATTCTTGTCCTCTTCCGGCCGCAGCGCGAGAACATCCGGATGGCGCCCGGCATCCAGCAGACGCCGCGTTCGTGCGTCTACACCGAGCAGTGCGCACGTGAAGGCATGCGCGAGCGTAGTCTTGCCGACGGACGCCGGCCCGACGATCAGATTCGCCTGCGCCGTTTGTCTACCCGCAATCGCCGCCTGTAAACGCCGCACGACTGCATCATGGCCGATCACTCCCCATTCATTCATCTGTGAACCCCATCTGTGACCTGATCTGTGAAACCACCGGAGAAACTTCGCCCCCGGAACTGCCCATCATGAATCACCCTGACTCACCAGCTTAGTCCGCACCCGTCGCGCCAGACGGAT
>CAXNFZ010000215.1:0-5346 GCA_964201495.1 Chloroflexota bacterium
CGAGGCTGACGCCAGCGAAGACGCAGCATGCCGCAGTTTTTTGATCTCTTCGTCCTTCATTCATCATTGCTGATTCATCATTCGTCTGCGGCCGTCCGTCGTCTGTCGTTGTAACTACTCAGGCCTAAATCAGTATTTCCCGCGAAACGCGCTATTCCTTCCCCCGTCGGGGGAAGGAATAGCGCGTTTCGCGTTGGAAAAATAGATAGCCTGAGTAGTTACCTGTCGTCTGAAATCACCGCTCCACAATCCTTCCGTACAACGCATCGAGCCGTTCACGCACCGCACGATAGATGCGCGTATTGGCCAGGTTCGGTTCGAAGACGCGGCCACGCAGAGACATCGAACTGTGCCGGCCGGATCGCCAGCGCGCCACCTCGACGACGCCGCGGCTGCTGGCCTCGGTGGCGTCTGTGAGCACGAGCGGTGCACCGCAGGCGTCCGCCACCATACGACACCACGTCTCGGACATTTCGAGCGCCCCACCGCTGGCGATAATCTGCGCATCAGCATCGGCCACACCAGAGCCACGCAGTGCCGCATCGATGGTCGAGAGGCGCACGGCGATGGCTTCCATACTCGCGCGCAAAATCTCCAGCGGCGTGGTTTTCAACGACAGCCCATGCATCGTGGCGCGGATATCTTCTGCGTAGCCCGGGCTGCGCTCGCCGGCAAAAGTCGGTAGAACAGTCAGGCCGTGGCCATCCGGCGGCAGCGCTGCAAGCGCCGCATCGAGCACATCATCAGCCGGCAGCCGCAGCGTCGCGCGCGCCCAGGCGAAGACATTGCCGCCCTCGGTCGTCGCTCCGCCGATCAGCGCGTGCGCACCATCGACGAAATAGTTCCACAGCGCCGGCGGCAGCGGCTGTGCGGCGATCGATGCCGGCGCAACGATGCGCATCGCCGCCGTGGTGCCGATGGTCACAGCGATGCGACTCCGGTCGACACAGCCGCTGCCAACATTGGCAGCCGCTCCGTCACCGAGTGGCGCAAGCACATGTGCACGACTCAGCCACGGCCAGCGCGCCGCCCATTCGGCCCGCAACAGCGGACCGTCTTCGTCATCGCGCAAGATGCGCGGTAGTCGTTGGCGCGCAACACCGAGCTCGGTCGGCCAGATCTCATCCCAACTGCGCGCACGCCGGTCGAGCATTCCTGTCCATGCCGCCACCGAGATGCCGGTGCACAGATCGCCGGTCAGCTCACGAATTAAAAAATCAGCCAGCGAGACGAAATGTGCGCTGCGCGCGAATACCTCCGGCTGCGTGCGGGCCAGCCACGTGAGCCGCGCCGGCCAGTAGTTGGCGCGCACGCGACAACCGGTGCGCTGCAGCACAGAGATCTCATCAAGACGGCTGCGCAACGCGCGCGCATCGGCAGCGCTGCGCGTGTCAGCGTAGGTGAACACCGGCGTCAGCGGCGCACCATGCGCGTCCAGACACAGCAGCGACGTGGCATAGCAGGACAATCCGATGCTCTCAATTGGCGACAGCTTTGATGCCACCGGAGCCAGCGCATCGAGCAGGCCGAACAATCGCTCACGCGCTGCCTCGGCACGCTCATCACTGCGGCCATGCTCATCGACATCGAACGAAAAAGATGCGCGCACCACCGCCACCGGTTCGTTCGAATTTTCCGGATCGTAGATCATTGCGCGTGTGCTGGAACTGCCAAGATCGAGGACGAGATGCATGGGCATGATTTTAGAATCTAAAATCACGCCCATGCTCAACATCAGCCTTCGCAGCTTCGAGGACATCGTGCATACATCGTTCGACGCGTTGCCGGCGCATTTTCGCGAACAACTGCGCAACGTCGAAATCATCGTCAAGGATGTGCCCGACGCATATGAGCTCGATCTGGCCGACATCGATGATCCGGACGATCTGCTCGGCTTCTATGACGGCATCCCCCTGACCGAGCGTTCGTTCGGCTACGACATGACCGTGCCAGACGTCATCTATATCTACCGTCGCGCACACCTGCTCGACTGCGAGACGCCTGAACAACTGCACGAGGAAACAGCGCGCACCCTGCGTCACGAGATCGCACACTACTTCGGGATCGACGACGACAGACTGGATGAGCTGGGCGCGTATTAGGGAATATAGTAGCCACGCTATGTATCCCGCACCCAATCTCGGCCTGCTGCGCGCCGCAGTCGTCACACCCGAAGTGCGCGTCGCCGACGTATGCTTCAATCTCGAACGCACGATTGCCGCACTGCATGACGCGCGCGACGCCGGAGCCGCGCTGGCGGTGTTTCCGGAGCTCGGCCTGACCGGCTACAGCTGCGGCGATCTTTTTCATCAGCACACGCTGCTCGATGCAGCAGCGGCGGCGCTGGCCGAATTCGCCCCGCACACCGAACGTCTTGGCATCGCCGCGCTCGTCGGTCTGCCGCTGCGCGCCGGCGGCCGCCTCTTCAACTGCGCCGCCTTCGTGGCCGGCGGCCGCGTCCTCGGCTGCATTCCGAAAACACACCTGCCCAACCAGAGCGAGTTTTACGAAGAGCGCTGGTTCTCCGCGGCAGAAGACGCCACAGTCGACACCGTGCGCTTCGCCGACGTCGACGTGCCCTTCGGCACGGATTTGCTTTTTCACGCCACGAACCTGCCGGGCTGCGTGATCGGCGTCGAATTGTGCGAAGACCTGTGGGCGGTGCAGCCCCCCAGCGGCGCACTGGCGCTCGCCGGCGCCACAGTGCTGCTGAATCCATCGGCCAGCACCGAGGTGCTCGGCAAGGCGCACTACCGCCGCACACTCGTCGCCAATCAGTCAGCGCGCTGCCTGGCGGCCTATCTCTACGCCGCCGCCGGCCCGGGCGAAAGCACGATGGACGTCGTCTTCGGCGGCCACTCGATCATCGCCGAAAATGGCACGCTGCTCGCCGAGACGCAGCGCTTTGCTTTCACAACGCAAATCGCCACCGCCGACATTGACCTGCAGCGCATCACACACGAGCGCATGCAGAACCACACTTTTGCGACGGAACACGGCGCCCTGCACACACGAACAATCGAGTTCGAGCTGCAGCCCACAGCCAGCGCAGCCGACCACCTGCAGCGGCCGCTCTCGCAGACGCCGTTCGTGCCGTCCGACCCGGCGCAGCGCGCAGCGAACTGCGATGAAATTTTCGCCATTCAGGCCAGCGGCCTGGCGAAACGGCTGCGACACACCAGTGCGAAGGCGATCGTCATCGGCATCAGCGGCGGCCTCGATTCGACGCTGGCGCTGCTCGTCGCCTGCCGCGCTTTCGATATGCTCGGCCTCGACCGCACCGGCATCTGCGCGATCACTATGCCCGGCTTCGGCACGACAGATCGTACATACACCAACGCACTCGGCCTGATGAAAAACCTCGGCGTCGACTCGCGCGAGATTCCCATCGCCGCCGCCGTGCGCCAGCATTTTGCCGACATCGGCCATCCGGAATCGCAGCACGACGTCACATACGAAAACTCACAGGCGCGCGAACGCACGCAGATCCTCATGGACATGGCCAACCGCATCGGCGGCTTCGTCGTCGGCACCGGCGATCTGAGCGAAGCAGCGCTCGGCTGGATGACGTTCAACGGCGACCACATGAGCATGTATCACGTCAACGCCGGCGTGCCGAAGACGCTCGTTCGCTATCTGATCACGTGGGCGGCCGAGGCCGCGTTCGGCGGCGAAACGGCCGACATCCTGCTCGACATCGTCGACACGCCCATCACTCCTGAGCTGCTGCCGCTCGACAAGGACGGCCGATTGCAGCAGCAGACGGAGGACACCGTCGGACCGTACATGCTGCACGACTTTTTTCTGTTCTACATCGTGCGCTATGGCTTCGCACCACGCAAAGTATTCTTCCTGGCGCAGCATGCCTTCTCCGGAAGATACGACGACGCGACGATTCTCAAGTGGCTGCGCACGTTCTATCGACGCTTCTTCTCGCAGCAGTTCAAACGATCGGCGATGCCCGACGGCCCCAAAGTCGGCTCAGTGGCGCTCTCGCCGCGCGGCGACTGGCGCATGCCCAGCGACGCCGCAGCTGTGCTTTGGATCTCCGAACTAGAGGAGCTCGGCTAATGCCCGCAAAACAAATTTCCGAGAAAAATACGCTCAGTCGTCTCTCTCGCGAGCTCGACGCACTGCGACGCATCACACGCTCGATCAACGCCACGTCGGATCTGCGCTCGATCCTGAATGA
This sequence comes from Chloroflexota bacterium, assembly GCA_964201495.1. Lineage (GTDB taxonomy): Bacteria > Chloroflexota > Anaerolineae > J036 > Brachytrichaceae > CANJQH01. The sequence goes on from CAXNFZ010000215.1 coordinate 4,193, forward strand.
AATTGTCACGACCGCCACCGAAGTCCTCGGCGCCGATTCCTCGACGATTTATCTGCTGGACGAAGCTCGCCAGCGTCTGACCTTAAAAGCAACCACCGGATTGTCCACCGCCGCCATCAATCACGGCACACTGGCGATGGGCGAAGGATTAACCGGCTGGGCTGCAAAGAATCGCCAGGTTGTTTCCGTGCGCGACGCACAGCATGACCCGCGCTTTCGCATCGTGCCGAACACCGGCGAGCGCGTGTTCCAATCTCTGATGGCAGCACCGCTGATCAGCCAGGACCGCGTCATCGGCGCGATCAATGTGCAGACGCGCCGCATGCACACATGGACGGAAGCAGACATCGAGTTCGGCACGCTCATCGCCGACGTCGTCGCCGGCATCCTCGAACGCGCGGTGCTTGAGGAGCGCAACGAAAATCGCATCCGCGAACTGACTGCCGTGGCCGAGGTGAGCAAAGCCGTCGTCGCGCCGGTGTACCTCGACGAGACGCTGCGCGTCGTCGCCGACATGGCTGCACATGCCGTCTCGGCACGCCGCTGTTCGATTCTGCTGCTCGACGAACACGCACGCGCCTACGCTCCGCGCGCAGTGTTCGACCGCAAGCCGAACACACCTCAGGAACCAGCGTGGCAAATCGACGCGCCGCCCATCACCGGAATCGCCGTAATTTGCGATCCGATCGTCGCGCAAGACGACAGAGGATTCACGGATCAGCTGCAGCAGTGGAGCAGACGCGCCGGCCTGCACGCACTCATCAGCGTGCCGCTCAACGTGCGTGACCGCATCATCGGCGTGCTCAACATGTGGGCCGAAGCCGACGTTCATTTCACAGACGACCAGGTCACACTCTGCACAACGCTGGCCAATCAGGTCGCACTCGCCATCGAAAACGCGCACCTGATCGGCAACACCGCCATCGTGCAGGAAATGCACCACCGCGTCAAAAATAATCTTCAGAATGTAGTGATGCTGCTGCAGATGCAGCTGACCGACGATGGAGGACTTTCCGCCCATGAGGCGCTGCTGGAGAGCATCAATCGCATTCAAAGCATCGCGGCCGTGCACGACGCCATGGCGCACGACGGATTCCGGCTCGTCGATGTGAAGGACGTCCTGCAGCGCGTCGGACACATGGTGACCGGCAACA
>CAXNFZ010000216.1:0-5332 GCA_964201495.1 Chloroflexota bacterium
GTCGATGCGGCGATGGTGCCGCCCGGCCAGCGGCCGTGGTTGTTCGAATGGACCGCCGACGGCGGACCGCTGACCGCTGCTTCGACGACGGACAACGGACGACGGACGACGGCCGTCGGCGGTCGGTGGTCGGCCGTCCCGAGCCAGACCTACGACCCCGTCACCGGACTCGTCACTGCCCCGGTCCACCGCCTCGGCACCTACGTGATAGTGTCGGCGGCGGCCAGCCAGCGGTGGTTCCCCACGATCACGCTGGAGTAGCGGGGAGGAAGGGGAGAGGGGAGGAAGGGGAGAGGGGAGACGCAGAGGTGCGGATTGGTACGTACCACAGGCCCGGGCGACGCCGGCGCACACCGACGCACGACGTGGTGTCCGCGCCCCAGCCATGGCTGCGATGCGTCGCGCCTTCAGCGCTCTCTCGCATGAGCGCCGAAGGCGTGGTCCGCCGCGGCTTACGCGCACCCAGCTCCGAAGGAGCGACCGCATCCCAGCCCGGGTCAACGCCCTGAAGGGGCGCAGGCCCGGGCGACCCCGGCGCACACCGACGCACGCCGTGCTCTCCGGCGGCAGGCCGCTCACTCCCGTCAACGCATAAGCTCGGAGATCCGCGCACTCGCCGCCGGCGCCGTGACAGCCGTCGGCGAGCGTTTTTTTGCGTGCCCAAACCTCACCCTTTCCTGTTCCAAAGAGACAGAGCACACAAAGAGCGTACGGTGTCTGCTCATGTGCGTGATGCATCGAGGCGGACGGCGATGGATTGTCCGTGCAAATGCATGCTGTGCTCGACCGCCCCTCTCCGCCAGGATTTCGCGCGCTGCATCGAGCCTGACACAGGAGAACTGCAAGCGAAATCGTAGGGGGAGAGGGGGGACAGGGGTGAGGTTTTCACCCTCAAACCCCGGATGTACTTGGGCAAGCAGTCCGTCATCAGCCGTCCTACAATACCCGCATGTCCAAAATCAACGTCACTTTGTGGAACGAATTTCGCCACGAAAAGTCGCACAAGGAAGTCCAGGAAATCTATCCCAACGGCCTGCACAAGGCCATCGGGGAAGGTCTCGCCGACGACGCCGAATTGGTGCTGCGCTACGCGTCGCTCGACGAACCGGAGCATGGCCTGACCGACGAAGTCCTCGCCGGCACCGACGTGCTCGTCTGGTGGGGCCACATGGCTCACGGTGACGTGCGCGACGACATCGTCGAAAAAGTCGTCCAGCGCGTGTGGGCCGGCATGGGTCTCGTCGTGCTGCACTCCGGCCATTTCTCCAAGCCGTTCAAGCGCCTCATGGGCACCGACTGCGCACTGCGCTGGCGCGAAGCCGAAGACATCGAGCGCCTCTGGTGCGTCAATCCCGCTCACCCCATCGCGCAGGGCCTGCCCGACGTCATTACCGTCGGCAAGGAAGAGATGTACGGCGAATACTTCGGCATCCCCGAGCCCGATGAGCTGGTCTACATCAGCTGGTTCACCGGCGGCGAAGTCTTCCGCTCCGGCTGCTGCTGGCACCGCGGCATGGGCAAGGTCTTCTACTTCCGCCCCGGCCACGAAACCTACCCGACCTACTTCAATCCCCAGGTCCGCCGCATCATCCGCAACGGCATCCACTGGGCCGCACCCACCCCGGTCTCGCAGTTCACCCGCTACGTGAACAAACCCACGCCGCCGGCGATTGGGGAGTAGAGAGTAGATAGTGATAGTGATAGTGGATAGTCGATAGTGATGGTCGAACCTATCGACCGAAGTCGCATCACTTTCGAAAACATGATCCTCTATCACTATCGACTATCACTATCCACTCTTCCCTCTTCCCTCTGCCCTCTCCCCTCTTCCCTCTTCCCTCTTCCCTCTTCCCTCTCCCCTCCTCTCCCCTCCTCTCCACTCTCCCCCCACCCGCACCGCCGTCACCTTCACCTGCTCGCCCACGTACTGCGCGCTCACCCAGTCGTACGCCGGCACTTTCGCAAAGTCGCCCTCCGGCGCATACACCACCAGCAGCAGGCGATACACGCCCGCCGGCGCATCCGACGCCACAGCCAGCGTATGTTCGAGCACGTGCATCTCTCCGACGCGCCAGGCTGACATCGGCGCACCGACGTCCTGCTGCGCTACTTTGTTTCCCTGCTCGTCGATGATCTGCAGCGATACGTTGTAATCGCGCACAATCGGCGTTTCCGCGCGCCAGCGCGTGCGCAGCGTCAACGCTTCACCCGCCCATGCACCGCTCACCGCTCCGTCGATCGCCTCGAGCACCGCGCCGTTCGCATAGCGCAATTGAGGTATAAGTTTTTCCGATGGCTCTTGCGCCAGCTCCGCAGCGCCGAAGACCACGCGCGTCTCGCCGCTCTCGGTCGACAACCGCGCACCGCTGGCGTAGTCGTACACACCCACCGCCCAGCGCAGCGTGCGCCCGGTCGGCGCAATGCGCGGCACGCGCAGCACGTAGCGGTCGCTCCAGCGATACGGCGTGAACAGTCCCCCGGTCGACAACAAACCCTGCCCCGGCCGCATGTCGCGCTGCGCCACGATCACGTCGTTCTCGTCGATCAGGTGCACGAACACGCTTGCATCGAACGGCAGCGGCGCGTCGAGCGTCCACGTCAGCGTCAGCGTCACCTCGCCGCCCGGCGCGCCGCGCGCGTCGCCGGCCGCCGCGTGCAGTTCCAGCGCGTCGCCGAAGCGCGCCAGCGTCGGCATCTCGACGTCCTGCGAACTCGCCCACTGATTCGCCGGCCTGGCGTACGCCGGCGCGATCACGCCGCCCGGCGTCCACGCCGCCAGCGCCACGAGTGCCACACCCGTCGCCCACGGCGCCGCACGATGAATCTGCGCCGCCCCGTACACGAACGTCAGCGCCAGCGCGACGATCGCAGGAAACATCAGTCGCCCCTGCGACGCCGGCGTCAACGCCGTCCAGCGCAGCAGCGCCACGAAGATCGCCGCAATCCACGCCGCACACAGCGCAGCCGCTCGCCAGTCGATGCGTCGCACACGCACAGCGCGCACAAATCCGAGCAGCGCGCCGCCGATCGCCACGAGCGCACCGACGTTCAGCACGGTGTACACCCACGGTGCGTAGATCACGTTCATCGTCCCGAACACGCCCCAGTACGCCCAAACGAAGCCCTCGCGTTCGGTCCACAGCTGCGCCAGCGTCGCCGGCGCGTCACGACGACCAACGACGTCCAGGAACGCATTCCAGCCCAGCAGGTCGCCGTAGAGCTGCACGTTGCGCGCGAACCACCACCCGGAAATTGCCGCGGTCACGCCGACGATCATCGCCAGCCAGCGCGCACGAACTGCGACGCCGCCGAGTCCCGCCGAGCGGCTCAGCGTCAGCAGCGCCGCCAGCCCATACAGGCCGAGCAACCCGAGCGTGCTGGATTTGCTCAGCGCACCGCATCCGGCGAACACGCCGGCGACGACTGCGCTGCGCCACGAATAGTCTTCTCGTCGCAGCGTGCGCAGCGCCCACCAGAATCCGCCGCTGGCGAAGAACACCGCGGCGTTGTCGTTGTTGATGCTGCCGGAAATAAAGGCGAACATCGGCACGCCCATCACGAACAGCGGCACGGCCAGCCGCTGCACTGCCGACGCTCGCGGCCACATCTCGCGCGCCGCCGTCCACGCGAACCACACCGCCCCCGCCGAAAACAGCGCCGAAAGCAGCCGCGCCGCGTGCACCGCCGCCGCCGCACGCGCCCATGGAAACGCGTCCGCTGCATCATGCATCACCGCGTTCGCGTTGCCGTCGCGCGTCGGCACGCCCATGTCCGCGTGCGGGTTGATGCGCCGCAGCTCGCGCCAGTTCGATTGATCAATCGGCGCACTGACCAGCGCCGCAGCAGCGTAATACAGCGGCGGCTGGCTGCCTTCCTGCCTCCACGGCGCCTCTTCGTCCGTCTGCCCGGCGCGCTGCTCCGGCAGGCCGCCGCCCGTCGCCAGGCGCAGCACCATCGGGTAATGCCAAAGTTCGTCCGACGCCTCGAAAATCGGCGTCACGACGCTGTAGTAGCCGAACAACACGAATGCCGCCACCGTGATCAACGCCGCAGCCAGCTTCTCATGCAGCCCGGCGAAATTTCCCAGATTCATCCGCACACTTCCCTCGGCCTCGTCGAGGCCGGCGCGCATAAATACACGGCGTGCACACGCTCCGACCACGATGTCAACTCAGCCGAACACGTGGTTTTCGTTTCCGACGAATCATCCCGACCACGACACGCCGCACTGCTTACTCGTCCGTCCGGCTGCCCAAACCCACGCGCGATGCGCGGTCGTTCTCCAGCTGAACCAATCCGTTCGACACGACCTGCAGCGTGTGCTGCAATTCGTCCTTGAATCGCTGCAGCGTGTCGATCGCATACGCGTCGGCCTCGTTGCGCAGTCGCTCCACTTCCTTGCGCGCACGCTCTTCCACCGCCGCCGCACGATTCTGCGCAATCTGTGTAATGGAGGCATCCTCCGACAAACGCAGCGCCTCGTCGCGCGCGATTTCCTTGATGCGCTCCGCCTCTTCTTTGGCCTGCGCAATGATACGGTCGTGCTCCTGCATCACACGCTGTGCTTTTTTGATCTCTTCCGGAATGGCCAACACCATCTGGTCGATCAGCTGAAAGCAGCGTTCGGTGTCCACAAGCTTGAGGCGCATGCCGGGCACTTTTTTGCTCTCGGTGAGCACCGCCTCGAGCCGGCCGAGGAGATGTTGGATATCCATGGGGGGAAGTATAGAAGAAGTAAGGGGAGAGGCGGAAGAAGGGAAGAAGGGAAGAGGAAAGAGGAAAGAAGGGAAGAGGGGGAGGAGAGAGCCGCAGTTGGGGGCGAATGGTACGTACCAGAATGCATTTCTCACGCGAAGCCGCAAAGAACGCGAAGAGGTCTGAATTCCGTTGCCGAAGAGTCTTCTTCAAAAGAAGGCGCGGAAAGCCATAAAAAGCTTTTTTCTTTGCGTTCTTCGCAGCTTCGCGTGAGGAAAATCTGCTGTCGAAATTTGCCCCAAAGTGCAGATGCACCCGAGCCGAGTGGCGAATGGCAAGTGAAATGCTATGTACGACGGCGACGACGCAAAGCCGTGAGAATGCGACTTACTTCATCGAGAAGACCACGCAATTCGATTGTGTCGATGGCTGCGAACCAGCCCATATCTTCGCAGAGCGTAAGCAGCGTCTCTGTTTCTGCAAGCGAGCCGTGTGCAATCGCCAGAAATTGGCCCTGGTCCCGCTGCGTCTCACGCACCCAGCCCTCGGCGATGTTCGCTGGAATAGAGACCACCGCACGCGTCAGCTGCGATCGCATGCCGTACGTCTCTTCACGCGGCAGTTGCGGCGTCAGTCG
>CAXNFZ010000217.1:0-5275 GCA_964201495.1 Chloroflexota bacterium
CTGCGTGAACTTATGATTTTCGTAACTACTCAGGCCATCCATTTTCCAACGCGAAACGCGCTATTCCTTCCCCCGAAGGGGGAAGGAATAGCGCGTTTCGCGGGAAATACTGATTTAGGCCTGAGTAGTTACTGATTTTCTCGATTCACGCAGATCCTCGTCGGGTGCTCATGTCTGTTCAATTCCTGTCGGCACAATTCTGACATTGGACCGATCCGCCCCAGATCGATATCTCTCGCGAACTACGCGGGGAAAAAGACTGGTCTGAACAGTTGCAACACCATAGGTTTAGAGCGAATACGCGAAAAGGTCAAATCGAATCTGCTTGTTCGTAACCGCGCATGTCCTGATTGATGTTTTGTGGAAAATATCGACTCAGGCCTGAGTTGCTGTGGGAATTCTGATCCGTGTTCGAGCTTGGGTGCATCCGCAGTTCGGGGCAGAGTTCGACCACAGATTTGTCTCGCGCGAAGCCGCGAAGGATGTCAGGAGAAAATCGTGTATGGATTTTTTGCGCCTTGGCGTGCGGAAGATTTTTCGGCAGCGGAATTCAGACTTCTTCGTGGCTTCGCGTGAGACAAATTTTTCCGCAGCAGATAGCAGATAGCTTTGCGCGGGTGTATTCGAAAAATGATACGGCCGTCGACATGCAATTTGCGTCGAAGGGCGGATGCACCTGCGAGATGTTGCGCCTCTTCGTCCGTGCTCAGCGCTGTACATCGAAAACCCCGAATGATCATGATCCGGGGTGAATTGCACGGAATTGTTTTTAGAGGCGTCCGTTCAGCCGAATCGGCCGCTCACGTAGTCTTCGGTGCGCTTGTCCTTCGGCAGCGTGAATACGCGATTTGTTTCGCCGAATTCGATCATCTCTCCGGCTCGGTCGTCGCGCATCATCATCATGACGGTGTAGTCGCTTGCTCGTGAGGCCTGCTGCATGTTGTGGGTCACGATCACGATGGTGTAATCCTGCTTCAGCTCTTGAATCAGATCTTCGATTCGTCCGGTTGCGATCGGGTCGAGCGCAGCGCATGGTTCGTCCATGAGCATGACGTCCGGTTCGAGCGAAATCGTGCGTGCGATGCACAGGCGCTGCTGCTGGCCGCCGGAGAGCTGCAGCGCGCTCGTCTTCAGCTTGTGCTTCACCTCGTCCCACAGTGCTGCACGCCGCAGACATGATTCCACCTGATCGTCCATCTCGCTTTTCGTCGCAAGTTTGTGCTGGCGCAGGCCGAACGCGATGTTCTCGTAGATCGAGCGGGGAAATGGATTGGGCTTCTGGAAGACCATGCCGATGCGGCGGCGCACTTTCACCGGATCGACGTCGGGCGCATACAGATCCTGGTCTTCGAGCCACAGCTTGCCGCGCACGCTGCCGCCTACGAGTTCGTTCATGCGATTAATCGAGCGAAGCAGCGTACTCTTGCCGCAGCCGCTCGGGCCGATGATCGCCGTGATCTGCTTGTCGTAGATCGGCAGCGTCACGTCGTGCACCGCCATGAAGCTGCCGTAGTAGCAGTGAACGTTTTCGAGTCTGACTTTTGAATTCATGGTGTTCTCGTCGTGCGTTTGTATCTTTCGGGGCGTGTCCGTTCGGTGCAGTGCGGCCGTTCAGCTGCGGAATTTGTTGCGCAGAAGAATCGCTGTCAGATTTAGTGAGACGAGCACGATCAGCAGCACCACGATCGCCGCCGCCGCCACGTTGCGAAAGGTCGGATCCGGCAGTGAAGTCCATTTGTAGATCTGAATCGGAAGCACGGTGAATTTCGAGAATGGTCCGCTTGGATCGACGGCGATGAATGTCGACGCACCGATCACGATCAACGGCGCGGTTTCTCCGATGGCGCGCGACATCGCCAGAATGCTCCCGGTCAGAATTCCCGGCACAGCGGAAGGCAGCACGTGGTGCCAGATCACCTGCAGGCGCGTCAGGCCGATGCCGTAGGCTGCTTCACGCAACGCCGTCGGCACGGCGCGGATCGCTTCCTGTGCGTTCACGATGATCAGCGGCAGGATCAGGAGAGCCATCGTCAGTGCAGCGCTCAAAATCGTGCGGCCGTTTGAATCGTTGATGCCGAAGATCGCGCCGCTGGTGATGCCGAGCTGATCTCCCAGTGTGCGGACGAAAATCGTCAACCCGAGCATGCCATAGATGATCGATGGAATTCCGGCAAGATTGTAGATATTGATCTGAATGATCTGACTCAAGCGCCCTTTGCCCGCGAGCTCTTCCAGATAAACGGCTGCACCGACGCCGATCGGCAGCGCGATCAGAATTGTCAGCGCCAGCATCCACAGCGAGCCGAGCAGTGCTGTGCGTATGCCGGAATCTTCCGCGCGACTGGACATGACGCTCGTCAGGAACGCCGGGGTGATCCACGTCCGAAATTTGATCGGAACGTTCGGATAGGCTTCCGCTGCCTCGCGCTGCACGCCCGCTCGATCGAGAAGCGAGCGAAGCAGGCCCCATGATTGCACGATGGTTGGCTGCAGCACGTCTTTCTCGATGTGAGCGACCAGGGCATCACGCCCTTCGATCTCGAGCGCTGCGGTATACAGCGCGTCCTGACGATCACTGGGCAGGTTCGCACGCGCTGCGTTCACGATTTCACGCGGGGTAAGTTGTGCGATCGGTTTGCCTGGGCTGAAGATTGCCGGATCGATCGGCTGCAGGAGTTCGTTGCGCACCAGTGACTGCAGGTCCGCTGCCGTCGTGGTTTCGGCGACGAAATATCCTGGCATCTGCGCATACGTTTCTTCGTCGAATCGTCCGCTCAGGTACGCCGCCAGCTCTTCCTGCGTCGCTTCGTTCAGCGGCTTGCCGAGCAGTGCGTCTTCATTCGGCTGACCGACCAGCTCTGTGCGGATGACCTCGACGATTTTTTCCTGCGGCTCGTTGGCGAGCTCGGAAATGTCGTACCTGGCGAACTGCGCGTCGGTGAAGCGTTCATTGATGAGCGTCAGCAATGTTTCGAAGTCTGCTTCGTCGAGTGATATTTCGCCGGTCAGATCGCTCTCCGAGACGGGCACGAGAAATTCTGCACGAATGAACTCAGCGAGTGTTTGGGTATCTGAAGTTGCGATTCGCTCATCTGCCAGCGCGCGTACGCGCTCCGGGCCGAGGCGTGTGCCGATGATCTCCTGCACGATCTCGAGGTCGCTCAATTGGTCCAGCGGGATCTCACTGAGGATGGAGTCGGCTGGCGAGCGCAGCACATTGTCGATAAATTGTGTGCGCGCCGCGGCATCACGTTTTTCGAGCGCACTTTCCACGAGGTTGTCGAAGGCGGTGTCACGAATGTTTTCGTGCAGGATCTTGACGAGTTGATCGATCGGCAGCGTTTCGATCGGGCGGTTTGCAAGATCTGCCGGGTTGCGCAAGTACGTCGTGACGGTGTAGCCGGCCGACTGGTCGACGATATTGACGAAAAGCACCACCAGCGATGCCAGCGCAAAGATCAGCGAAAACAAAAGGCCGCCACGTCCCAGTCGTGCGATGAACTGGCGTCGTGCGAGGCTTCCTGACGAATGAAGTGCGTCGGGACTGAATTCTGGACCAGATTCTGAACCAGATTCTGAACCAGATTGAGGTTTGAGCGAAGGCGGAGTTGGCATCAGTACACCTCCCGGAAGCGCCGCACGAAATAGCGGCTGATCAGGTTCAGCACGAATGTAATCAGGAAAAGCATCAGACCTACGGCGAATAGGCTGGTGTAGTCGATCGACTCATAGCTTAGATCGCCGCTGCTGATGCGTGCGATGTGGCCGGTCATCGTCTCTGCGCCGACCAGTGGGTTGAGCGTGAGATTCGGTCCGGCGCCGGATGCCAGAGACACGATCATCGTTTCACCGACTGCGCGTGAAATCCCGATAATCACGCCGGCGATGATGCCGGACAGCGCCGCCGGCACCACGACGCGAAACGTTGTCTCCAGCTTCGTCGCGCCCAAACCGAGCGAGGCCTCACGCAGCGACCGCGGCACTGCCGTGAGCGCGTCCTCGCTGATCGAACCCACCAGCGGCACGATCATGATGCCCATCACCAGGCCGGCCGACAGCATGTTGTAGACCTCAACGGTTTCCTGTCCGAGCAGCGATCGCAGCAGCGGCGTGACGAAGGTCAGCGCGAAGTAGCCGTACACCACGGTCGGCACGCCGGCCAGCAATTCGAGTGCAGGCTTCAACACGCGCGCTGCTTTCGGCGATGCGTATTCGCTCAGAAAAATTGCCGCTGCCAGCCCGATCGGGATCGCGACGCACATGGCGATGACGCTCGTCGTCAACGTTGCCGTCACGAGAGGCGCGATGCCGAACAGGCCGGCCTCCGGCGCCCAGCGTGTGCCGGTCAGAAATCCGACCAGCGTCACCTCGTCGGCGGCGAAGAATTTCAACGCTTCGCGTCCGAGCACCAGCACGATGCCGGCCGTGGTCAGAATCGAAATCACGCCGCAGGCGGTCAGAACCGCCGTAGCGATGCTTTCGCCGATGCGGCGTGAGCGGCGGATATCGATCGGTGCAGCGGTGCGTTCGATGGATCCTGATCTCATGTGCTGCTCCTCGTACTTTTTATGCGGGTCATTCTTTTGGTGCTTCCGATGCAAAAAGCCCTGCCGGGGCATTTCCGGCAGGGCGCAGTGGTTTCGGTGCAGACGTGCGGCCGAACCGGATTACTGCAGTGCTGCCACGAATGCAGCGCGTGTCTTCTCAAGAGCAGACGCAGGCTCTGGAAAGTAGCCGACTGCCTTGATCACTTTTTCGACGTTGGTCAGCGTGTAGTTCATGTAGCCAGCCACCTGCGGCTTGTCCTTCATGATTTTTGCCGTGGTGATGAGAAACAGCGGGCGAGCGAACTTATAGCTGCCGTTTGCAACCGTGCGATCGCTCGGCAGAGCGCCTTCGTAACCGATCGCCTTGAGCTTGGCTTTCTCTTCCAGATAGTAGGCGTATCCGAAGTAGCCGATTGCGTTTGCACTGCCCTCGACGCCCTTGACGAGGACATTGTCATCTTCGCTCAGCTGGATGCCGGCGACGGCAGACACGATCGCGCGGCGCTTCGATGCATCCTTTTCTTCCTTGAAGACTTCTTCGGTGAAGTAGTCATATGTGCCGCTGTCGGTCCCCGGGCTGAACAGCTTGATGTCCTCGGCCGGCCACTTGGCATTGACGTCCTTCCAGGTTTTGGCCTTGCCGCTGTAGATCAGCGCAATTTGCTTGCGATTCAGGCTGTTGACAAATTTGTTCTGGCGGCTCATCGCGATCGTCAGTGCATCGATGC
>CAXNFZ010000218.1:0-5264 GCA_964201495.1 Chloroflexota bacterium
AATCTTCCTCGAGCGAAGGCACGGAAAAGCCACAACAAGCCCTTTCCTTCGCGTTCTTCGCGACTTCGTGTGAGAAAAATCTGTTGTCGAAATTTGCCCCGAATTGTGGATACGGGAGTGCGCAAAGCCCAATTGGTATCCGCGAAACACGCCATCGCCCGCCCCCTTCGGGGGCGGGCGATGGCGTGTTTCGCGGGTTTCATCAATTGGATTTTGAGCATTCCCGTGGATACACCCTCTGCATTTCCCGCGCTATAGTTGTCAGGTCATGCCAGATTTCAGCCGCTATCCAGAAAAGTTGCGCGAAGTGCTCGAAATCTTCGCGGAAAATCCAAACGAACGGAACGCCATGCTCGTCGAATACTCCGACCAGTTTGAAAGCGTCCCCGAACGCATCGCCACGCGTCCCTACCCGCTCGATCATCAGGTGCCGCACTGCGAATCTGATTCGTACGTCTTCACCGAGCCGGTCGGCCCGGTGCAGGGCGGCGACACACGCTTGAAATTCTTCTTCGCCGTCGAAAATCCGTTCGGTGTGTCCGCACGCTCGCTGTGCGCCATCCTCGATCAGACGCTCAGCGGACTGCCCGCCGCCGAAATCGCGGCGCTGCCGATCGACGAACTCGTGCCCACATTCTTCGGCCGCAATGTCAGCATGGGCAAAGGCCAGGGCCTGCTCGGCATCGCCTCGGTCGTCAAAATTTTTGCGCAGCGATACGCGCGCGCAGATTCTCCCCCCCTGCAGTAACGTCACCGAATCGCCGCTCGTCCCTGAGAAGGCGATTCGGCAGTTCGTCACTCCGGGAAACCGCTATGCACCATACCGATCGCCTCACCCGCGTCGCCGCGATCAAGCACGCACTCGAAGGCGTGTTCGTCGTCGAACGCTACGAATTCAATGAATTCGACGCCGTGCGCCTGCAGGGCGCCTGGCGCATCCCACCCAACGAGGCGCTCCCCTCGCTCGTCACTCGCTTCGCCACGCTCAACAGCACACCCGTCCTCCACAACGACGCACACGGCGTGGATCTGTTCATCATCCCCGGCGTCACTTCGGACCCCGCACTCGCACCAGCGAACGAGTCACGCGAAACCCATCAGATGCACGCAACACGTGAAGTGCGTGTCGATCCGCGCCTCAATATCGTGCTGTTTCTCGCCACCGTCGTCTCGGTCGTGCTCACCGGCGGCCTCGAAAGTGACGGTATGGAAGGTGTGCGGCTCAACCTGCCCAACGGCCTGATGTTCGCCGGCTCACTGCTCTCCATCCTCGTTGCACACGAGATGGGACACTATGTCGTCGGCCGGATCCGCGGCCTGAAAACAACCTGGCCGATCTTTATTCCATTGCCGTTCATCAGCATCGGCGGCACGCTCGGTGCGGTAATCGTCCAGTCCTCGCCGTTTAAGAATCGCCGCACGCTGCTCGAAGTCGGCGTCGCCGGCCCCCTCGCAGGCTTCATCGTCGCCGTGCCGCTCTTTCTGCTCGGCCTCTGGCTGACCAATCCGACGCCCTCGCCCGTCCCCCCAGGCACGACGTTCCTCGGCGATTCGCTGCTCACCCAGATTCTCGGCCTCGGGATCCTCGGCCCGGTCTACTCCAGCACCCTCGAAAGCGTGCTCGTGCACCCCGTCGCCTTCGGCGCCTGGATCGGCCTGCTCATCACCGGCATTAACCTGATCCCAGCCGGCCAGCTCGACGGCGGCCACATCGCATACGCCCTCTTCGGCCGCAACGCGCGCTTCGTCTCGTGGGCCTCCATCGGAGCCATGATCCTGCTCTCTTTTATCTCCGAGGCGTGGGTCATCTGGGCTGTCATGCTCTTCTTCTTCGGCCGCCGCCATCCGCCGATCATCGACGAGTCCTCACCTCTCACCGCAGCGCACTTCCTGCTCGCTCTCGCCGGACTGCTCGTGCTGATCCTCACGTTCGTGCCGACGCCGATCTTCAGGGTATGAGGATGCAAACAGGCTGAAAAAACCTTTTCCTTCGCGTTCTTCGCGGCTTCGCGTGAGAAAATCTGCTGGCGAAATTCGCCCCAATCTCCGGATGCGCCCGAACCTCTCTTCTTCAGGGAGTGCGCAAAGCCCAATTGGTATCCGCAAAACACGCCATCGCCCGCCCCCAAAGGGGGCGGGCGATGGCGTGTTTTGCGGGTTTCATCAATTCAGTTTTGAGCACTCCCCTTCTTCGTAACTACTCAGGCCATCCATTTTCCAACGCGAAGCGCGCTATTCCTTCCCCCGAAGGGGGAAGGAATAGCGCGCTTCGCGGGAAATACTGATTTAGGCCTGAGTAGTTACCCTTCTTCACACACCGCGCGTATGATGCATTCCGTGCAGCCTTCTTTTTACATCCGCGAAATCCCCATCTACGGAGACCTGATCCTCTCGCCGATGGATGGATTTTCTGACCAGCCCTTCCGCCTGCTGTGCCGCGAGCACGGCAGCGCCATGAGCTACACCGAATTCACCAACATCGACGCCATCCAGCACGATGCGTGGAAAGCCCTGCGACAGCTGCGCCACGCGCCGAGCGAAAAACCGCAGTTCAGTATGCAGATCTTCGGCAGTGACGTCGATCGCTTCTTGGAAGCCGCGCTCAAGTGCGAAGCGCTCGGCGCCAGCATCGTCGACGTGAACATGGGCTGTTCAGTCGCCTGCGTCAGCAGCCGCGGCGCCGGCGCCGGCCTGCTGCGCGAGCCGCAGAAAATCGGCGCGATCTTCCGCCGCCTCTCCAACGCGCTGCACATTCCGGTCACCGGAAAAATTCGCCTCGGCTGGGACGACGGCTCCCTGAATTACATGGAGGTCGCGCGCGCGATCGAACACAACGGCGGCTCCGCCGTCGCCATTCACGGCCGCACCAAGGCGCAGCTCTACAAGGGCGAAGCGCGCTGGGCGCCGATCGCCGAGGTCAAGCGCGCCCTGAAAATTCCCGTCATCGGCAACGGCGACGTGCGCACTACCGCCGACATCGTGCGCATCAAAGCCGAAACCGGCTGCGACGCGGTCATGATCGGCCGCGCCGCCATCGGCAACCCGTGGATCTTCTCGCGCCAGGACCGCCACGAGATTTCACTCGAGCAGACGCTGGAGCTCATGCGCCGCCATCTGCAGCTCATGCTCGAGTTCTACGATGACCATGGCCTGGTGCTCTTCCGCAAGCACGCCGTGAAATATCTCCTCGGCCAGCCCTACGCTGCCGCGCTGCGCAACCAGCTCATGACATGCGAACGCCCTGACGATTTCCTCGCCCTACTCGACGACTACGAACATCGCCGTGAAATTTTCGCGGAAGCAGAAGCGGCAGAAGCGGCAGAAGCGAATGTTGCAGCGGAAGCAGCCTGACATGCGCATCGCCCTGCTGTCGAAGGCGCTCGTCGTCGGCGCGTACCAGCGCAAATGTGAGCATATGGCCGAACACGCCGGCATCGAGCTAAGTGTGCTCGTGCCTGAGCGCTGGGGCGCGCAGTGCATCGAACGCGTGCACTCGCAGGGCTACGACATGCGCGTGCTGCCGATTCGCCTGTCCGGGAATTTCCACCTGCATCACTACCCCACGCTGCCGACGCAGCTGCGCACACTGCAGCCCGACGTGTTTCTCATCGACGAGGAGCCGTACAACTTCGCCACCTGGGCGGCGATGCGCGCAGCGCTCGCACTGCCGAAGCGGCCGCGCATCGTGTTTTTCTCGTGGCAGAACCTGCTGCGCAACTACCCGCCTCCGTTCCGCTGGATGGAACACGATGTGCTGCGCCGCGCCGACGCCGGCATCGTCGGCAGCGCCGAAGCCGCGCAGGTCTGGCGCGCCAAGGGCTTCGCAGGCCCGCTCACTGTCGTGCCACAGTTCGGCGTCGATGAAGACGCGTTCACACCCGGACCGCCGCGCGACGCAAACTCACCGTTCACGATCCCATTCACAGTCGGATTCGCCGGCCGCCTGGTGCCGGAGAAGGGCGTCGACCTGCTGCTGCGCGCGCTCGGCGACGCGCCCGGCGTGCAGGCGCGCGTGCTCGGCGACGGCCCGCAGCGCGCCGCGCTCACAACGCTGGCGCAGGAACTCGGCGTCGCCGCCCGCGTGCGCTTCGAGGCGCCGCTGCCGTCCACGCGCATGCCGGAGTTCTATCGCGGGCTCGACGCGCTCGTCCTGCCGTCGCGCACGCTGCCCAACTGGAAGGAACAGTTCGGTCGCGTGCTGATCGAGGCCATGGCATGCGGCGTGCCGGTGATCGGCGCGCGCAGCGGCGAGATCCCGCATGTCATCGGCGACGCCGGCCTGCTCTTCCCCGAGGGCGACGCCGCTGCACTCGCGGCGCATCTGCGCGCGCTCACCGCGGACCCGGCGCTGCGCGCGCACTTCGCACACCACGGCCACGCCCGTGCCCTCGCGCACTTCACCATGCGCGCCGTCGCCCGCACGACGATGGAAGCGCTGACGGTAACGGACAAGCGCTGACCTCGTCAGCTCTCAGCATTTTTCGCGACGTCACGTGAGGAAAATCTGCTGGCGAAATTTGCCCCAAACTGCGCATGCACCTCTTCTTCCCCCTCTCCCCTCTTCCCCTCTCTTCCCTCTAATCGTGTATACTTCAATCTGTTGCAGTCACGGCCTCCTAGCTCAGTTGGTTAGAGCGCATGTATCACACACATGAGGTCACAGGTTCGACCCCTGTGGAGGCCACTTTCGAAGGGCGGGTTTTCCCCGCCCTTCTTTTTTGCCCCGCGCATGTTGTCCCTGATCCGACTCGACGACCGCCTGATCCACGGCCAGGTGATGGCCGTGTGGGTGCGACGCCTGTCAATTACGCACATTCTCGTGCTCCACGACGACACCGCCGGCGATGAATTCGCGCGCACGCTCATGCAGACGGCCATGCCGCCGCGCATTTCACTCACCGTCGCCCCTGTCGCCGAAGCCACAGCAATGCTCGAAGAAATGCAACGCAACGACACCCGCACGCTCGTGCTGCTCGCCCGCGTCGAGGACGCCGTCGCCGTGCACCAGCAGTGGCCGCTCCCACACCTCAACGTCGGCAACCTGGGCATGCGCGAAGGCCGCCGCCTGATCTGGCGCTCGGTGGCGCTCTCTTCCTCCGAACGACTCGCACTGCATCAGCTGCAATCCGCCGGCGTGGACGTGTTCATGCAAATGGTCCCGTCGGACCAGAAGATGCGGCTGACGCATCTGGACGACGGACGACGGACGACGGACGACCGCTGACCGTCGTCTGTCATCTGTCGTCCGTCGTCCGTCGTCCGTC
>CAXNFZ010000219.1:0-5256 GCA_964201495.1 Chloroflexota bacterium
CGCAGTACCAGGCGATGAAGCGAGCGGCCTGCGCCAGAAAATCCCAGCGGTCGGGGAGTTGTGACCGATAAAACTGCGTGATCATGGAGTTCAGGTGTTTGAAGTTGTGGAGGATGGTGCCGTTGTCTGTGCAGGCGGCGGCGACGAGCCGATCGATGAGTGCAGTGGGCGGGGCATCGAGCGCGGCGTAGGCGTGGACGGCGGCGGTGGCGGTGCGGTAATCGTGAGCGGGCAGGGCGGCGTCGAGCGCATCGAGGATGTATGTGGGCGAGCGGCCGGTGAGAGCGGCGACGTCTTCAGGGAAGGGGAAGGCGCGCCCGGGAGTGAACGGCACGAAGCGGAACTCGCGGTCGATGACCGAGGGGCCGCGTTCGAGCAGGCTGCCGGCCTGCAGCGCCGCGAGAACCTGTGTGGGGGGCTGCATATAGGCGAGGCCCTCCTGCAGCATGCGCAGGCTGTTGCCGATATGAATCGGGGCAACCTCGCGGCTGACGGCGTCGTAGTCCGAGTGAGGGACGGGTTCGACCATGAGGTACATGGTGCAGGCGGCGCGTGCGGCGGCGGCGGCGACCGTGGCAGGGGCGCAGCAGTCTTCCGCGAGTGCGCGAGCGACGAGGCGGGGGCGGTCGGCGGGCGAGGCGGCGAGCAGGTGCTCGCTGAGCGGGAGGATGCGTTCGGGCTGGAAGTGCGATGCGCGCGGGCCGGCGCGCAGATCGAATTCGTCGCGCAGTGCGAGGCTGCGTTCGTAGGACCCGACGTCCACTTGAAAGCTGGCACTGTAGCGCGGCGCCCAGCGGAGCAAATCGAAGCCGCGCTGCCAGCCGATGAGGTCGTCGATGATGCTGAGGGAGAGCACCGGTGAGATGAGGGTGTGATCGTCGGTGACGATGCCCTCGAGGCCGATGTCGAGGATGAGATCGACGAGGTCGGCCGTGGGAAGAGCGTCACGCAGGCCGACGAGGCGGTGATCGACGGCGAGGTATTCGCCGATGCGGACGTCGCGGCGGAGGCAGCGGATGCTTTCGGGGACGGATGCTTCCTGAAAGGGGCGAGCCGGGAGCAGTTGATAGGGCGAGAGATACAGGTCGTGCATGTCGGCGACGACCTGAACCAGCGACTGCAGAAGAAGCAGTCTGCGAATTGGTGCGGGCTGGCCGTGCGCAAGTTTGCGCGCATCGACGGCGCCGATCATGGCGTGCGAAACGAAGCCCATGAAATTGTGCGCTTGATTATTGACATGATGCGTGGCGGCGAGCACGGTGGCGGTCCAGAAGGCGTCTTCGTCGATCGAACCGGGATCTGCGCTGGGGTCGGGACCGAAGCGAGAAATCGTTTCGTTGACGATGGAATCCGGCGACGCGGCACAGATCCACTGGATTAGTTCGAGCACGAGGGGTTCGTTCGTGCGCATGGCGAGCTGGAAAGACATAAAACCTCCGGCATGAACGGAGATGCCGCTGTTCAGGGCATCCTGGACGAAAGAACGCACGGCAGCAGGTTGTGCTCGCTGCGTCTTTGCTGCGTCTGAACTTGATAGACACAAATGGTAAGTCCGTATCGCTGAAATTGTCAATTCCGGGAGTGCGCAAAGCCCAATTGGTATCCGCGAAACACGCCATCGCCCGCCCCCAAAGGGGGCGGGCGATGGCGTGTTTCGCGGGTTTCATCAATTCAGTTTTGAGCACTCCCTTTTTATTGACACACCCGCGAATTCGCGTATAATCGACAGGCTTGTCTGCCTGAACCTGGTCGACCGACAACACGAAACGAATCACAACGAGGCTGCCGTCATACGATGGCGGCCTTTTGTTCGCACGGGGACGGGCGAAGACTGGGAGATAAGATTGCGATGCGGCGAAAATGCCGCATCTTTTCGAGAAAAACGAAGCGAAAAAACAGCTATGCCAACGATCAACCAACTCATCCGCAAAGGCCGCAAGCCGAAGAAGGCTCTGAGCAAGGCGCCGCAGCTGCAGTTCACGACGAACTTCCTGAAGGGTGGGAAGCGCACGCTGCAGCCGAAGGGAGCGCCGATGAAGCGCGGAGTGTGCACGGTAGTGCGCACGCAGACGCCGAAGAAGCCGAATTCGGCGCTTCGAAAAGTGGCGCGCGTGCGCCTGAGCAACGGCGCAGAAGTGACGGCCTACATTCCGGGTGAAGGGCACAAGCTGCAGGAGCACTCGGTGGTGCTGGTTCGCGGCGGTCGTGTAAAGGACCTGCCGGGCGTGCGTTATCACATTGTGCGCGGCACGCTGGACACGGATGGCGTGGACAAGCGCATGCAGAGCCGCAGCAAGTACGGCGCGAAGCGGCCGAAGAAGGGTGCGGCGGCAGTGCCGGCCAAGGGCAAGAAGTAAGCCCGAGACTCCCGCGTGCGCACGGAGCGCGCGCCTGAAGCTCGGAACTCGGAACATTAACAATGCCACGAAGAAATTCACCTCCCAAGCGGATCATTCCCGGCGATCTTAAGTACGGCAACGACAAGTTGCAACGGCTGATCAACCGCGTGATGATGAGCGGCAAGAAGAGCGTCGCCCAGCGGGTTGTCTATACGATGATGGACACCGTTGAAGATAAGGCGAAGAAGCCTGCACTGCAGGTATTCGAGGATGCGATGCGCAATCTGTATCCGGCGGTTGAGACCAAGCCGCGGCGCGTCGGCGGCGCGACGCTGCAGGTCCCGGTCGAAGTGAATCCGTATCGGCAGGAGAGCCTGGCCATGCGTTGGTTGATCGGTGCGGCGCGGAGCCGCCCGGGCAAGTCGATGGCGGAGAAACTGGCCGCGGAACTGTTGGATGCGTCGAACAACACCGGTTCGGCGGTGAAGAAGCGCGAGGAAACGCATAAGGCGGCGGAAGCAAACCGCGCCTTCGCGAGCTTCCGCTGGTAATGCCGGAGAGCTGCGTGCGGATGGAGGGGCGTGCATTTGTGCCTGCTTCCTCCGCTCACGGCGCCGGGCACCTGGAACGACGAAATGGCTGCTAAGGAATATCCGCTCGAGAATGTCCGAAACATCGGCATCATCGCGCACATCGACGCCGGCAAGACGACGACGTCGGAGCGCATCCTGTATTACACAGGCAAGACTTACAAGATCGGCGAAGTGCACGAGGGAGCTGCGACCATGGACTACATGGCGCAGGAACAGGAACGTGGCATTACGATCACTGCGGCTGCGACAGTGTGTTTCTGGAAGGACATCCAGATCAACCTGATCGACACGCCTGGTCACATCGACTTCACGGCCGAAGTGCAGCGTTCGCTGCGCGTGCTGGACGGCGGCGTGGTGGTCTTCGACGGCGTGGCCGGCGTGGAACCCCAGTCCGAGACGGTCTGGCGCCAGGCTGACAAGTATGAAGTCCCCCGCATTTGCTTCGTCAACAAGCTGGACCGCATGGGTGCGAGCCTGATCCGCTGCATCGACATGATCGTTGAGCGCCTGGCGGCCAAGCCGCTGCAGATGCAGTTGAACGACGGCCTCGAGGGAGAGTTCAAGGGCATCGTCGACCTGCTGCACATGCGCTATTTCACCTTCACCGGCGATAAGGGTGAGGACATTCATGAGGGCGACGTCCCTGAGTATCTGCTGGACGACGCCAACCGTCTGCGCGAAAAGATGATCGAGACCGTCGCCGAGACTGACGATGCGCTGCTCGAAAAGTATCTTGCCGGCGAAGTGCCGACGATTGAGGAGCTTGCTCCGGCCATTCGCAGGGGCACGATCGAGCGCAAATTCTTCCCGGTATTCTGCGGTTCGGCGCTGAAGAACAAGGGCGTGCAGCTGGTGCTCGACGCCGTGCATGACTACCTGCCTTCGCCGCTGGACATTGTTGCGCAGCCGGCAATTGACACCAACACAGATCAGCCGGTGCTGCGCAGCGCCGACGTGAAGCAGCCGTTTGCGGCGCTCGTGTTCAAGGTGATCAGCGACCCGACGGGAATGGGCAAGCTGGCGTTCTTCCGCGTGTATTCTGGTGCGATCAACCAGGGTGACATCGTGCTGAACAGCACGAAGAACAAGCAGGAGCGCATGTCGCGCATGTATCAGATGCATGCGAACAAGCGCGAGGCGATTGCGACAGTCAGCGCGGGCAACATTGGCGTGGCTCAGGGCCTGAAGGATTCGATCACTGGTGACACGCTGTGTGATCCGGACCATCCGGTGCTGCTCGAGACGATTTCGTTCCCGGATCCGGTAGTGAAGCTGGCGATCGAGCCGAAGACGGCCACCGACCAGGACAAGATGGGCAAGGCGCTGAAGGCGTTGAGCGACGAGGATCCGACGCTGCATGTGGCGACAGACGTGGAAACAGGTCAGACGACGCTCGCCGGAATGGGTGAGTTGCATCTCGACGTGATTGTCGACCGCATGAAGCGCGAATATGCGGTGGAAGTGCGCGTCGGCAAGCCGATGGTGGCGTATCGCGAGTCGATCACGCGCCCGGCGCGTGCGCGGCACGTGTACAAGCGTCAGACGGGCGGCAAGGGCCAGTTCGGCGATGTGGGACTCGAGATCGAGCCGAACGAGAAGGGCAAGGGCTTTGAGTTCTTGAACGAGATCGTCGGCGGCACGATTCCGCGCGAGTACATCCCGGCGGTCGAGAAGGGCATTCGGGAAGCACTGGAGGGTGGCGTGATCGCCGGGTATCCGATGGTGGACATCAAAGTGCACCTGGTGGACGGCTCGTTTCACGAAGTCGACTCGTCGGAAATGGCATTCAAGATCGCCGGATCGATGGCGGTGAAGGATGCGGTGGCAAAGGCCGGCGGCGTGCTGCTGGAGCCGATGATGCGCGTCGAAGTCACTGTTCCTGAAGATTACACAGGTACAGTGGTGGGCAACCTGAACAGCCGGCGCGGCATGATCAACTCGATCGATCAGCGCGGCAACGCTCAGGCGGTCAACTCGTTCGTGCCATTGTCGGAGATGTTCGGGTATGCGACTGACTTGCGTGGCATGACGCAGGGTCGTGGCAATTTCGTGATGGAATTCGATCATTACGCCGAGCTTCCGAAGAACCTTGCAGCCGAGCTGGTCAAGGGTGAGGACGGCAAGAAGTAAATCAGAACGCGCCGGCCGAGAGGCCGGCGCGCGGGAGTCAGGAGAATCATGGGAAAGGAAAAGTTCGTTCGCAACAAGCCGCACGTGAACATTGGCACGATGGGACACATCGACCACGGCAAGACGTCGCTGACGGCGGCGATCACGAAAGTGCTGTCGCTGAAGGGCAAAGCCAGCTACATGGCGTATGACCA
>CAXNFZ010000220.1:0-5242 GCA_964201495.1 Chloroflexota bacterium
GGAGCCGTTGATGGCGAGAGGCATGGAAGTGGATAGTGGATAGGGGATAGTGGATAGTAGATAGTGATAGTAAATAGTAGATAGTGATAGTAAATAGTACGCGCCATCACTATCTACTATCACTATTTACTATCGTGACCACTAATTACTCAAGAGTTTTATAGACCTTCCCCAGCACTCCCGAGTTTTCGATCACCGGCACGCCGTCGCGGGTGACCCAGTTGCCGCACAGGCCGCCTTCGTCGCTGCCTTCGAGGGTGACTTCTGTACCGTCCCATTTCCACACCGGCTTATAGAACTTCCACAGCTTTTCGGTGTCGGCTTCGACGTAGTGGCCGATCAGTGAGCGGCGGAAGCGATCCTGTGTGATGTTGGGCAGGCTGCCATGCACGACCGAGCCGTGGAAGAACAGCACGTCGCCGGCCTTCATGATCATCGGGCGCAGCTCGATGTTTTCCGGAAGGGGCACGGTGTTCGACGTGAAGCTCTTCGTCGTGTCGGCTTCGATGGCGCACAGCAGCGGCCATTTGTTGCTGCCGGGGACGAGCTGCAGGCAGCCGTTGGATTCGTCGCAGTCGTCGAGCGCCAGCCAGGCGCCGATGCACGTGCCCGGCGCCGCGCGCAAGTACCAGTTGTCCTGATGCACGGCCTGGCCGCGCGCGCCCGGCGGCTTGAAATAGAGCATCGTCTGCACCGCGTACGGAGTGACGCCGGCCAGGTCAGTCAGGATGTCGCGCAGGCGCGGGTTGAGGAGAAAATTGCGGCTGGCTTCGTCCCAGTGATGCATGTTGATCATGCGCGGGAACTTGTAGAGCGGATCCTGAGCGGTGGCGTGGTCGCCGGCGAAGTCGCCGGGCTTCTCGCCCTCCGCGCGCAGCGCCATGTAGTGATCGCGCAGGCTCTCGATTTCCTGAGTCGAGAACACTTGCCGCATGATGACGTAGCCCTGCTCGTCATAGGAGTGCTTTTCGTTTTCTGTAACTTGCATCAGATTTTTCTCCTGTTCTGGGATGAGTTCTTTATATCGTATCGCACGCGTTGTCGCAAATAGATCAAAGTGTGCAAAACATGTCTGAAAGTAACTACTTAGTCCTGAGTAACGATATCTGGCTGTGTATGGTTATGTCTGGTTATGTCTGAAATGAATCACGCGGGAGTGACTAAATTTGAGTGAACAGCAATCCGCGATTCGCGGACTCTACGCGGATTTAGCCATTCCCAGTCACGCAGGGTGCATCCGCAGTCAGGGGCGAATTTCAACAGCAGATTTTCCTCACGCGAAGCTGCGAAGAACGTGAAGAACGCGAAGGAAAAGAATGTTTATGGCCTTTCTGCGCCTTCGCTTGAGCAAGATTTTTCGGCGACGAAATTCAGACATCTTCGCGTTCTTTGCGGCTTCGCGTGAGAAATGCATTCACCCCCAACGGTGGATGCACCCGTCACGCAGGTATTGTGCACACGATGGTGTGATGCAGGGAATTCGGGACGCGCGCAGCGCTGCGATCGCGTCGGCCGTTCCGGTGAACCACAGCGATGTGGACGCAGAATCCAGCACAACGTCAAACTGCGACGCATCACGCGCGACGACCTGATCGCGAAACAAATCGTATACGATTTCAGCTTTCTGCGGCAATTTGAAGGTGCGCGCACCGCCGCCGGTGGTGTGCACGGCGAGCAGGTCGGGCGTGGCGTAGAGCACG
Organism: Chloroflexota bacterium; assembly: GCA_964201495.1. GTDB lineage: Bacteria > Chloroflexota > Anaerolineae > J036 > Brachytrichaceae > CANJQH01. Next base: position 1,701 of record CAXNFZ010000220.1, read on the forward strand.
TCGCCCGCTTCGCTGTACAGGTGCACTCCTGCGCAGCGCGCGATGCCGCGCAGCACGGCAGCGGGCAGGGCGGGTGTGGCGCTGTAAATCGAGCGCCACTCTGCGAACTCGCGCACGGCCAGCCCGGGCTTCGCGCGGCCCATTTGTGTGACCACATTGGCCAGCACGCGCGCCTGTGGATCATCGACGTGAAAAACCGGCGACAGCATGCGCTGTGTGCCCCAGAACTGATCCTGCGGAACGTCGCGCGTGATCTCATGCGTGAAGTCGATCGCGTGTGCGTGCGCCGCCCACGGGCCTTCGCTGCGGCCGAAATGCATGCCGGTCAGGTCTCTCATGTTGCCGACGTGCATGGGCGCGAGCGGGCCGTCGGCTGGCGGTGGATAGGCGTACGTCACGGCGTCGTCGTAGATGTAGCCGGCGGCGTACATCCACAGCGCGGTGCGGCCGTTGCATCGAATTTGTTTCGCCAGCGCCTCGCGCCGCGCGCGCGTCAGGCGCCAGGCGTTCAGGAAGATGCCGAGCTTGAACGGCGGCACGCGCCCTTCGAGCAGGTCGTTCAGCAGGAAGACGCCGTGCGGCGCGCCGATGCGCGGCAGGTCGACGGTCTTCTGATAGAACACGCCGGAGATCGACGCGTCGTTGCGGAAGCCGGTGTAGAACTCACTCTCGTCGTCGAAGAACACGGCGATTTCATTTTGCGGCGCGCGCTGCAGCCCGAGCGCCCATGTGCCGATGTTCTGCATCTGCGCGTGCAGCGCGTCAGCCTGCGCTTCGATTTCCGGGTACTCGCGGAACAGGCTGCTCTGCAGCCAGGTGATGCCGTGTCCACGCGTCAGGCAGTGCGCGAAGTTGCGCTTGTAGATCTCGAGTGACTGCGCGGCGGTGTGCATGCGGCCGTCTTCCTCGAAACGGTTGTGCATCAGCGTATCTTCTTCGAAGAGATACAGCTTGCCTGCAGCGCGGCACGCTTCGCTCGGCTGCATCGCCTGGCCGTCGCCGCCGATGCCGCGGAAGCCGTAGCTGTACGGGCTGACGAAGAAGTCGATGTCGGGCGAGCGAAGCGCGCGCGCCAGGCCGAGGTGTCCGCTGCGCTGCAGCGTGCCGTCGTCGACGCCGTGGAAATTTCCGAAGGGGCCCCAGCCGAAGAAATCCAAATTCCATGAAAGTTCGGTGATGTAGCCGAAGAACGCGCCGGTGAGCTTGTCGCCGTTCGTCTCTTCTTTTACGACGCGGCAGAAATCGAGCAGCGCGTCGGCGCTGACTTCGGCGCGGCACTCGTGAAAATCGATCACCGCGCGCTCGCGCGTCGGGTCGCGGAAAACGCCGGCGCGCGTGCGGAACTGCTCGGTCGGCGGCGGCACACCCGCGGAGTCGAACGTGACGTCGGGGTCATCCCACGCTTTGCGCAGCGCCCACACGTAGTGGCCGTACTTGCGGCGCAGGAAGGCCTGAAACTTGCGGCGCATCGGCGCGCTGTAGTCGGCGCACATCGGCACCATATCGGAGTCGCCCTTGATCCACTCACCGACCACGCCGGCGCAGATCTGATAGGCGATCACGCGGTCGTACAGGCCGATCTCGCGCAGGTGCGCGATGTAGGCGCGCAGCAGATCGCGCACGTCTGCGCGCCAGACGTCGGAGGCGAACGACTGCGACGTGCGGCGTTCGGCGGGTGGATTCGCGCGCAGCCGTTCGATCGCCGCGGCGTCTTCACCGTGCGCGCCCATCAGTTCGAGCTCGTCGGGATGCGCCGTGTTCCACCAGTTATTCGGGGTGCCGCGCGTTTCGAAATTGATGCGCAGCAGAAAGAGCGCGTTCGGGTTTTCGTCGAGCACGCCTTGCAGCCGCGGGCCGACGGTCGAGAAGTCGTACGCGCCCGGCGTCCATTCCGGCCCGAGCGAATCGACGCAGTACAAATTCACGCCGAGCTGTCCGAACTTGCGCGCGATCGGGCGCGACGGGTCGCGGTACTCGGCGTCGAAGGGCGAGAGCAGGTTGAAGTTGGCGAAGGCCGGCTCGTCGTTCAGGAAGAGCGTCGGCGTGCCGTTGTGGATTCGGACGTGTGCGCGCATGGGGCGGAGTGTGGCACATTTTCTGCGCTCGCGCGAAGGCGTTTGAATGGAAATGAGTAGTTGTGAAATGCTTCGATGTTTACATGGCAGAATTGCCCCGCTGCTATGGCCCAAACTCTCACTCCCCGTGCGTTCGTCGACAAATGGAAGCAGGTTTCCGTGAAGGATCGCTCAGCGTACTAGGAGCACTTTCGCGATCTGTGCGCACTCGTCGGTCACCCGACGCCGACCGATGGTGACCCGACCGGTGCGAATTACATGTTCGAGGCGGGTGCAGCCAAAGAAGGCGGCGGCAATGGATTCGCCGATGTCTGGAAGCGCGGCTTCTTTGCGTTCGAATACAAGGGCAAGGACGGCAACCTCGATCGCGCCTATCAGCAGCTGCAGCTCTATCGCGAATCGCTGCAGAATCCGCCGCTGCTCATCGTTAGTGATCTCGAGCGCATCGTTATTCATTCGAATTTCACCAACAGCTTAAAGAAGACGGTGGTGCTCGGCTTCAATGATTTGCTGACGCCTGCCGGCTTCGACCTGCTGCACGCGGTGTTCTTCGAACCGGAACGCTTCCGCACTGCCGAGACTGTGGAGCAGATTACGGCTGATGCAGCTGCGAAGATCGGCGCCGTGGCCGAACGCCTGCGCGAATCGGGAGTCGATCCGCAGCGCGCGGCGCACTTTCTGATCCGTATCGTTTTCTGCCTGTTCGCCGAAGACGTCGGCCTGCTGCCGCGCGATCTGCTGCGCCAGCTTCTCGAAAACACGCAGCGGCGGCCGAAGGTGTTCCACCAGGTGCTGCGCGACCTGTTCGACAAGATGGCTCACGGCGGCATGCTCGGCCGCGACCTGATCCCGCATTTCAACGGCGGCCTGTTCGACGACGCCGACGCGATCGAGATCGACAGCGAGTGCATCCGCCTGCTCTTCGATGTGGCGCTGCAGGACTGGTCCGGCATCGAGCCGTCGATCTTCGGCACGCTGTTCGAACGCAGCCTGAACCCATCGAAGCGTGCGCAGCTCGGTGCGCACTACACCAGCCGTGCAGACATTCTGCTGATCGTCGAGCCGGTGCTGATGGCGCCGCTGCGCCGTCGATGGGAAGGCGTGCAGGCGGAGGTCGAAGGGCTGCTGCGCGGCGCATCGACTCGCCGCGCGACGGCGCTGCGCACGGTCCGCGCCAAAATCCAGTCGGTCGCCGACGAACTCGCAGCGGTGCGCGTGCTCGACCCGGCCTGCGGCTCGGGGAACTTTCTCTACGTGGCGCTGCGCCAGCTGCTCGATATGGAGAAGGAAGTGCTCGCCTTCGCCAGCGAGAAGACCGGCGACCCGCTGGCGTTCCCGCGCGTCTCGCCGGCGCAGTTGTTCGGCATCGAGAAGGACGAATACGCCCACGAGCTGGCGCAGACCACGGTGTGGATCGGCTACATCCAGTGGCTGCGCGAAAACGGCTTCGGCTACCCCGCCGAACCG
>CAXNFZ010000221.1:0-5230 GCA_964201495.1 Chloroflexota bacterium
CTTCCTCGGCGACTTCAAGGAAGAGAACAAGTTCAAGACTTCTGAAGCCGCAGCGTTCCCGACCGGCGTGTTCGTGTATCGCTACATGCAGCCGCTCAAGTCTCCGGCAGGAACAGAATTCGGCAAGGACTTTGACCCGACCGGTCAGCCGATGAAGGACGCCGTCGCCGCCGGCGATCTGCAGGTCGCGCCGATGTTCGCGCCGGCCGGCAAGACGCCGGGCTGCAACGCCAACGCCTCGACGCTGATCGTGCCGAAGGGCGCGAAAAATCTCGCCGGCGCGCAGGCATACATCAACTGGGTGCTCACGCAGCCGAACTATTCGCAGTGGGTGAAAACCGTCGGCGGCGGCGCGCCCGCGCTGCAGAGCGGCTACGAAGACCCCGAGTTCGGTGTGCCGTACTACACCGAAACGGCCAAGGCCACCACCGGCCATTGCCGCCCGTGGAACGGCTCGCTCGTCGACGTCGCCAGCGCGCGCAAGATCATCGCCGCCGTGTACTTCGACCTGATCAAGGGCGCTGAAGCGCAGAACACGGACATCGCTGCCGTGCTCACGCGCGCGCAGGACGAGTACAACAAGCTGGTGGAGTAGTCCGTTATGACGTACCCGGCTTCTAAGAAGCCGGGTACGTCATAACAGAAATCGGAATGCCTAGAACGACAAACGCTGCAAAAGCACTCCCCTGGCTGCTGCTCGCGCCGTCGCTGCTCGTGATCAGCGTCGTGCAGCTTTACCCAGCCGTCTACTCGGTATGGCTCAGCTTCCAGAAAATCGCCGGCACGCGCACCACACCGGTCGGTCTGCGCAACTACGCGCTGGTATTCGGCAGCCGCGCATTCGCCGACAGCGCCTGGCATACGGTGTTCTTTCTGCTCGGCTACGTCGCGCTCACGCTGCTGCTCGGGCTCTCCATCGCGCTGCTGCTGAACCGCGGGCTGAAGCTGCGCTCGCTGTACGCCGCTCTGTTGTTCGTGCCCTGGGTGCTCTCAGACGTGGTCGTCGGCCTCGTCTTTAAACTGTTCGTCGACCCGGAGACCGGTCTGTTCTCACCGCTGCTGGCGCAGCCGTTCTTCGGCCTGCAGGGCTCGGCGCTGCTGACGCGCGTGCCGAACGATACATGGCTGACCGGCGTGCCTTTTCCTCCTGCACCGGCGCTGGTGTATTTGGTCATCGCCGCCGCCTGGAAGGCGCTGCCGTTCACCACGCTGCTGGCGCTCGCTGCGCTGCAGACGGTGCCGCGTGAAGTGCTCGAGAGCGCCGCTCTCGACGGCGCCGGGCGCGGGCAGCTGTTCGCCCGAATCACGCTTCCGCTGATCCTGCCGGCGGTGCTCGTGGCGGCGTTCAACCTGATCCTCGGCGGCATGAACGGCGTGGGCATGGTCTTCGCACTGACCGGCGGCGGCCCCGGCACGTCGACCGAGGTGCTCAGCCTGCTGCTCTACTCGATCGGATTTTCGGCGCTCGACTTCGGGCGTGCAGCTGCGTTGTCGGTGTTCATCGCTGCTGTGAACCTGGTGCTGCTGACGGCCACGCTGCGCATTTCGCGCGCGCGCGGAGAACGCGGATGACCATGCGCCGCGTACACTGGCTGCCGAATCTCGCGCTGATCGCCATCTGCGCCGCAATGATCTTTCCGGTGTTCGCCACCGCAGTGATTTCATTCAAACGCCAGGCCGACGTGACGCGCAAGCCACCGCTGCTGTTCCCGTGCGACACACCGGCAGCGGACTTCGACCTCTTCGCCTGCCGCTTCGATGCCGAAGGCTACGACCGCCTGCTCACGAATCGGCCGGACCCGAACGCGTTGTTCGGCCGCATCTTCGCCGACCGACTGATCGGCGTATTCCTGCCGAACACGCTGCTCTACGCCACGAGCGCTGCGCTGCTCACGTCGCTGCTGGCAGGCGCAGCCGGCTATGCGTTTGCGCGCTTCGAATTTCGCGGACGGCAAGCGCTGCAGACCACCATCCTGCTCCTCACCGGCATGCCGCTGCTGACGAACCTGATCGCACTGTACCAGCTGCTCGTCGGCGCGCGCCGCGCCCTCGCCCCGCTGCTGGGCGACGGCATCGCCGCGTTCGATCGCGCGGCGCTGATCATCATTTACACCGGCCTGTTCCTGCCCTTCAGCATCTGGATCATCAAAGGCTTCTACGACGCCATCCCGCGCGAGCTCGAGGAAGCAGCCCAGATCGACGGCTGCACGCCCGTCGGTGCGCTGCTGCGCGTCACCGCACCCATCGCCGCGCCGGGCCTGTTCGCCGCATTCCTGCTCACCTTCGTCGGCGTGTGGAACGAGTTCGTCGTGAATTACCTGATCGTCGGCACGGCGCGGCCGGAGCTGCGTTCGGCCGTCGTCGGCTTATACAGTCTGACCGGCACGAACCTGATCAACTATCAGGTGCTCGCCGCCGCCTGCGTGCTGATCATGCTGCCGGTGCTGCTCGTCTTCGCTGCGTTTCGCGGCATCTTCTTTCGCGCCATGACCGAAGGCGCGGTGAAGTAAAGAATGACGAAAAAAAGATCGCCGTGCCGAAGGCCGCGGAACGCATTCGGCTGGAAGCCGGGCACACGGCTGACGTTCGTGCGCGAGAAGGATGGCGTCAAGATCATCGCAGTGGAGATGGACGATCCGGAAGCGGCACTGGTGCGTCGCAGAAAAGGGATGGCGACAACCAGCGTGTCGACGGACGAAGTCATGCGCATGACGCGCGGTGAAAACTGAAATGGTCCTCGTTGATGCCGACGTGCTGCTCGACCTTCTGACGAACGATCCAAAATTAATTCATCCGTGAGCAGACCACGGTCGCCTGAAAAAGCGACCGTGGCCGTTGCGTCCTTACGCGTAGTCGATCGACGACTTCTTCAACCTGCTGATCAGCGCACGGCTCCTGCCGCTGCGTTCGACGACGTCCCGCACGCGGGCCATGAAAACGTCGAGCGTGAGGCGATGCTGCGCAAGATGGTGCAGCTCGGAAATCAGGTGAACTGCATCGTCGCGCGACTTCGTGGTTTTCTTCGCGATCAGACGGTCGACCTCCTTCCAAATTTCGTCTTCACGTGCTGCAAGCGACTCGAGCTCTTTGATGCGCGCAGCTCGGGCCTGCGCTTCTGCGCGGCGTTTGCCTTCAGCAGCGAAAACGCGTGCGTCCTGCAACAGCTGTTCAGCAGATTTGCTGACGGTGTGCGGTGCGTTCGACGTGAGCCCGAGGCGCTGGCGCAATCTGTCGCTGAGTGAAGATTGATCGTCGAGCAGCTGCAGCAGAAAGTCATCGCACTCTTTGCGCGACAGCGACGCGATCGCCGCCTTCATTTCCGAACGGCTCGGTTCTTTTTTCTGCGCACTTTGCTGCGCCGCAGCAGCGACCAGATTGGCGTCGATTGCAAAAAATTTGCAGAATCGGTTCAGCGCCGCATCGAGGTTTTTAAGGTCTGCAGGAAGCGGAGGTGCTTCGCCGATGTCTTCCTCCGATTCGTAATCTTCATCGTAATCTTCATCGTCCGAAAATTCGTCATGGTGTTCCTGAATCTTGGCGAGCCACATCAGATACAACGCGCGGTAATCCCCTTGCGCGATTTGTCTTCGAACGCCTGCGATATCTGCTGCGCTAGCTGCTTCGTCCTCCTCTCGGATCCACGCATAGTCGTTCTCTGTTTCAAGCGTGATGGACAAAATCCAAAAATCACGCCGCTGCTCGAGTTCGACACAGTGCTTGATCAGATAGGGTTCGATGGCAGCCCTTTTAATGACATCGCTTGAAAACCGGAAGGCTACGGTTTTCGTCCCCCAGTTCGCGTGATAAAAAAAGACGTCGAAATAGCGCGCCAGCACATCGAGAGGGTCGTGTTTGAAATCGCCGTATGAATAGCTGACGGAGGCGTTCGTCGACGTGACCCGATCCATGTGGCTCGACAGTCTTTTCACTTCAGCGAGTTGGGCGGCATTCAGTGAGCGGTCCAGCGCCAGCCATTCATAATACTGAAATTCACTCATCATGCATATGTTACACAACGCAGACTGTGCTTCGGCGCACGCATCGACGGTCGTCGAGCTGCACGACGGCGAGCTGATGGCGGCGTGGTTCGCCGGCAGCGAAGAGGGCGCCGCGGATGTGGCGATTCGCGCAGCGCGCTGCGTGGGCGGCGCATGGGAGAACTCGTTCGAACTGGTGCGCGAGCGCGGGACGCCGACGTGGAACCCGGTGTTGTTCTACACGCACGATGGCAGGCTTTGGCTCTACTACAAGTACGGCACGAACCCGCGCATGTGGTGCGGCGCGCGCATGTTCAGCACGGACGACGGGCGCTCCTGGTCGCGGCCGGAACATCTGCCCGCCGGCCTGTACGGACCGATTCGCGCCAAGCCGCTCGTGATGGACGACGGCGTCATCGTGAGCGGCACTTCGGTCGAGGCATACCGCAGCTGGGCGGTCTGGATCGAACGCAGCGAAGACCATGGCCGCAGCTGGGCGAAGATCGGCCCGATCACCGTGCCGCAGCCGCCCGGCGGAGACGACGAAGCGCCCGGCTCGAACGACTGGGACGTCACCGACGGCATCATTCAACCCTCGATCGTGTCACTCGGCGGCGATCGGCTGCGGCTGTACGCGCGCGCGACCGCGCGCACCGGCCATGTGTGCGTAGCCGATTCATACGACGCCGGCCGCACATGGACGCAGGCGCGCCCGATCAATGTGCCGAACCCGAACTCCGGCATCGACGCCGTTGCATTACTCGATGGGCGCATCGCGCTGGTCTACAACCACACCCGTGACAGTCGCTCGCCGCTGAACCTCGCGCTCAGCGACGACGGCGAGCACTTCAACATGGTCGCCGTGCTGGAGGACGAACCCGGCGCCGAGTTCTCGTATCCGAACGTGATCCAGGGACGCGACGGCGCGCTGCACATGACGTGGACGTGGAAGCGACGCTGCATTCGATATTGCCGGCACACCGTTTAAAAAATCTCGCAACCAAGCAGGCCGGTTCCACACAAAAAAACCCCGCGCCCCCCGCTGCAATTCACTCCTACCGTCGACAACAGATTTTTCTCACGCGAAGCCGCGAAGAACGCAAAGAAGTCTGAATTCCATCGCCGAAGAAACTTTCTCAAGCGAAGGCACGGAAAAGCCATCACAAGCTTTTTCCTTCACGTTCTTCACGTGAGAAAAATCGTAACTACTCAGGCCTAAATCAGTATTTCCCGCGAAACGCGCTATTCCTTCC
>CAXNFZ010000222.1:0-5206 GCA_964201495.1 Chloroflexota bacterium
TTTCGCGGATACCAATTGGGCTTTGCGCACTCCCGAGAATTGCATCCACCCCAAACGCCGGTTGCACTCCTGCTTGCTCGGATGCACCCGCTTGCTCCCGGATTGCCACCTTCGATTTCATCATGCAGCGTTATTGCACAGCCGCTGCATACCCCCAGCGCTCCGCAATGCGCCGCTCAACCGGCGCAAAAATCAGCTGATTCACCGCCACACCGATCGTGATGATCAGCACCATCACAGCCAGCACTCCTGCAGCATCATTGAAATCTCGCCCGGTCTGCAGCAGGTTGCCCAGGCTCAACGAGAAGAACAACAACTCCGCCGCCATCAGGGAACGCCACGCGAATGCCCAGCCCTGCTTCAACCCAGCCAGGATCGACGGCAGCGCCGCCGGCACAATCACCTGCACATACAGCCCCACCCCGCGCGCGCCGAGGTTGCGCGCCGCCTTGACGAAAATCGGCGGCGTGTTGCGTATTCCATCACGCACACCCAGCACGATCGAAAATAGCGCTCCCATCACCACCACGAACTGAATCGCACTCTCGTTCAGCCCAAGCCACAAAATTGCCAGCGGCAGCCAGCACACGCTCGGCAGAGCCTGCAGCCCGATCACCAGCGCACCAACCGTGTCGTCCAAAATTGTGTTGCGCGCAATCAACGCACCGAGCGTCACACCCAGCACCATCGAAATGCCGTAGCCGACCGCGATGCGCTGCATGCTGACCAGCGCGCCGCGCAGATAATCGCCGCGCACGATTCCATCGAACAACGTCTGCGCTACGACCGACGGCCCCGGAAACAAATAGTCCTCTCGGATCCCACTGCGTGAAAATGCTTCCCATGCCGCCAGAAGCAGCACGAAAAATAAGATTCGCCGCACATGCGACGCACTGCCGACTCTGAAATTCGAACGCGCATTCTCGGCGGCGCGCGCTGTCTGTGCTCCTTTCATAGGCGGTCCATAGGCGATCCATAGGCGATCCAAATCTTCCCAGTCGCGCCTTCCGCACGACGAGCCGTATTTCATCTGCGCAGGCAATAGGCAGGCAACGGCCAGGCGACAAAACATGATTGTAGAAGCCGATACATGCGTGTCAAACGTTTTCGAGGAATTGCCGAATCGACGACCGGGCTGGTTGCATCCGCAGTTTGGGGCGAATGCATGTCTCGCGTGAGGAAAATCTGCTAAGGGCGGGAGCACCTCCCAGACAGACCGTGTTACAACTACGCCCATGTCCATCTCATCCCTCGACGCAACGGCACGCGCGCTGGACGCGCGAATCGCAGCCGCACGCACGCCGATCCTGAATTTCATGCGCGAGCTGTGTGCGATTCCGAGCATGGATTCGCAGATTGGCTCGGTCGGCGAGCGCTGTGCACAGGAAATGCGCACGCTCAAGTTCGACGAAGTGCGCTTCGACGTCATGGGCAATATCCTCGGCCGCATCGGATCCGGTCCGCGCCACATCGTGTTCGATTCGCACATCGACACCGTCGGCATCGGCGACCGCAGCCAGTGGCAGTGGGACCCGTTCATCGGCAAGGTCGAGGACGGTGTGCTCTTCGCCCGCGGCGCGTGCGACGAAAAGAACAGCACCCCAGGCATGATCTACGGCATGGCCTTCGCGCGCGATCTCGGCCTGCTCGAGGGCTGGACCGCCTGGTACTTCGGCAACATGGAGGAATGGTGCGACGGCATCGCACCAAACTCGTTCGTCGTCAACGATCCGAAAATTCGTCCCGATTTCGCCGTGATCGGTGAGCCGACCCGCATGCAGGTCTACCGCGGCCACAAAGGTCGCGTGGAAATGAAGGTTTCCGCGCGCGGCCGCAGCGCCCACGCCGCCAGCAACTGGCTCGGCGACAACGCCGTCTACAAACTCCTCGACATCATCGCCGGCATCCGCGATCTCGATGCACATCTGCGCTCACACGAGTTCCTCGGCAAGGGCACCATCACGGTCAGTGACATGAAGGTCTCCACCGCCAGCCTCAACGCCGTCCCGGACGAAGCCACGATCTTCATCGATCGGCGCGTCACGTTCGGCGATACGCTCGAAAGCGCTCTCGCTGAGGTGCAGGCAATCATCGATCGCCATCCGGCACGCGCCGATATCACGCTCGAATTGCTGCATTACGACGAACCGAGTTACACCGGCTTCAAAATGGAGGTCGACAAGTACTTCCCCGCCTGGGCGCTCGACGAATCGCACCCGCTCGTGCAGGCCGCACTCGCTGCCGGTGAACGCGCACTCGGCACTCGTCCGGCCACCGGCAAGTGGGACTTCAGCACCAACGGCACATACTGGGCCGGCAAGGCCGGCATCCCGTCCATCGGCTTCGGCCCCGGCGACGAACGCCACGCTCACACCGTCATCGAACAAGTCCCGCTCGATGATGTCGTTCGCGCCACGGCCTTCTACGCGCTGCTCCCCTCGGCAATCGAAAATCTCGTAACTACTCAGGCCTAAATCAGTATTTCCCGCGAAACGCGCTATTCCTTCCCCCCGAAGGGGGGAAGGAATAGCGCGTTTCGCATTGGAAAAATGGATGGCCTGAGTAGTTACAAAATCTCAAATCTGAAATCTTCTATGCTCACCTCTGACCTTATCCCTCACCTCGACGCCTATCTCGAGATCGCACGCTACGACGACCGCAGCAACAACGGCCTGCAGGTGCAGGGCGCCGCACGCATCGAACGCATTGCCTTCGCCGTTGACGCGTGCGCTGCCTCGATCGACGCCGCCGCACACGCCGGCGCACAAATGCTCATCGTGCATCACGGATTGTTCTGGTCGGAACATCTGCAAATCACTGACGTGCATTACAAGCGTGTGCGCGCTCTGCTCGATTCCGGCCTGAATCTCTACGCCGCCCATATTCCGCTCGACGCACACGCCGAGGTCGGCAACAATATTCAGCTCGCGCGCATGGCCGGTCTCTCGGACATCGCCCCCTGGGGCCGCCACCGCAAAGACACCATCGGCTTCATCGGCAACCTGCCGCAGCCGACCGATCTGCAGGCGCTGCGTCGTCGCCTCGAACGCCGCATCGGCAAGGCCAGCCTCGTCCAGGGTCACGGCGAAGTTCGCCGCGTCGCCGTGTGCAGCGGCTTCGGCGTCCCGCTCATGTACGAGGCCATCGCCGCCGGCGCCGACGCGCTCATCACGGGTGAAACCAGCCACCAGTGGTTCCACGCCGTCGCTGAACATTCGCTTAAAGTGATCTACGGCGGCCACTACAATACGGAAACCGTCGGCCTCAAGGCCCTGGCGCAGCACATTGCGGAAAAGTTCGCGATTGAAACGCACTTCGTCGATCTGCCGACAGCTCTATAAATTTTGGGTTTCGCAAGTCCTCCGGCAAATTCATTTCTCTCGCACAGTACGTTGCTTCCTCCTTCGAAAGCAAGTCACAGCAAGGAAGCAGGCAATCATCAAGCCTCGTGCGAGAGATATCGATCAGGCCCGAGGATGTATGAAATACGAAATACGAAATCTGAAATCTGAAATCTGGTAACTACTCAGGCCATCCATTTTTCCAACGCGAAACGCGCTATTCCTTCCCCCTTCGGGGGAAGGAATAGCGCGTTTCGCGGGAAATACTGATTTAGGCCTGAGTAGTTACGAAATCTGAAATCCCGATGCCTTCTACTTCTCCTCTCAAAAACCTGGCGCTCGTCATGCTCGGCCTGTTCGTCGGCGCGCTGCTTTTCGTGCTCGGCTTGTCGAGCGGCGTCATGCTGACGCGGCCGGGCGGCCCGCTCGAGCACGTCGGCGCGGCGCTCATTCGCCCCGCCGACTCCGAAGCCTCCACAACCAGCGACGCGACTGCCGCCACCGGCCGCATCGATCAGGCCCTGATCGACGACGTGCTGCGCCGCCTGCGCACCCAGTGGTACGGCGAAATGCCGTCCAATGCCACCCTCACCGACGGCGCCGTCCGCGGCATGGTCAACTCGCTCGGGGATCAGTTCACGCAGTACGTCGAACCGAAGCTGGCGAAAATCATGGAGCAGGACATCTCCGGCAAGTTCGAGGGAATCGGCGCCTCGCTGCGCAGCACCAAGTCCGGCGCAGTGCAGATCGTGCGCGTGTTCAAGAATTCGCCCGCCGAAAAAGCCGGCGTGCTCGCCGACGACATCATCGAATCCGTCGACGGCCGGCTCGTCACCGGCATGGGCACCACCGAAGTGGCTGCGCTGATTCGCGGCCAGAAGGGCACTGCAGTGCGGCTCACCCTGCGCCGCGCCGACCAGCCGCGTGCTTTCGACATCACCATCACACGCGATGAAATCACGATCCCGCTCGTCACCAGCAAGGTGCTCGGCGCGAACAACGATATCGCTTACATCAGTTTGTTCGACTTCAGCGCCCCTGCCGGCGAACAGCTCGGCCAGGAACTGCAGGCGCTGATCGACAAGAAGCCGAAGGCCATCATCTTCGACCTGCGCGACAATCCGGGCGGCCTGCTCAGCCAGGCAGCGTCCGTCGGCGACATCTTTCTGAAAAAGGGCGCCTTCGTCATCGAACGTGATTTCAAGGGCGCGAAGAAAACCACCGAAACCACCGACCGTGGAATCGCGCAGGACATCCCGCTGATCGTGCTGGTCAACGGCGGCAGCGCCAGCGCCGCAGAAATCGTCGCCGGCGCCATTCAGGACACCGGCCGCGGCAAGCTGTTCGGCGAAACCACCTTCGGCAAAGGCTCGGTGCAGTCGCCGCAGTCGCTCTCCAACGGCGGCCAGCTGCGCATCACCATCGAACGCTGGTTCACCCCCAACGATCGCGCCATTCACGGCATCGGCATCGCCCCGGATTACACCGTGACCGACGTGCCCGGCGACGCCGACGAACAACTCGATGCCGCCGTGCAGTTCCTCGATACCGGCAAGACGCCGTCAACCGACCAGCCCAAATAGCCAGCCAGATTTGCTGACTTGCAGTGTTTCGTGATGTGAAAGTAACCTGCCTGCATATTCACAATTTTTCGTAACTACTCAGGCCATCTATTTTTCCAACGCGAAACGCGCTATTCCTTCCCCCTTCGGGGGAAGGAATAGCGCGTTTCGCGGGAAATACTGATTTAGGCCTGAGCAGTTACAATTTTTCAGATCGCGACGACACGATTCGAAAAGTCACAACAAGACCCGAGCAGTTTCATAAACACAGGAGATTTCCATGCCAGACATCATTTTCGACAA
>CAXNFZ010000223.1:0-5201 GCA_964201495.1 Chloroflexota bacterium
GCCATCGCCCGCCCCCTTTGGGGGGCGGGCGATGGCGTGTTTCGCGGATACCAATTGGGCTTTGCGCACTCCCCATTCGCCAAAAGGGGCGAATATATCTCTCACGCAAAGAGGTCTGAATTCCGTCGCCGAAGAAACTTTCTCAAGCGAAGGCACGGAAAAGCCATCACAAGCTCTTTCCTTCGCGTTCTTCGCGCCTTCGCGTGAGACAAATCGGCTGTCGAAATTCGCCCCTTTTGGCGGATGCACCCTGCATCCGGGGAGTGTCTAAACTCGACTACATGAACCCGCGAATCACGGCATCGCCCCGTCGCCAGCAGCCAGCTCCGATCCCGTATACTTCAACCTACATTGAAGCAACTTGCACCACCCGCACCGTCCGCGCTCGCCGAACGCCTGAAGGTGCTCGCGCAGCCGCATCGACTGCAGATCATCGACCTGCTCATGCAGGGCGTGCAGTGCAACTGCGAGCTCGGCGAAGCGCTGCACATGGCGCCGAACCTGATTTCGCACCACCTCGGCGTCCTGCTCAAGGCCGGCATCGTCGATGTCGAGCGCGACGCCGACGACGCGCGCTGGGTCTACTACTCGATCAACCGCACCGCTCTCACCAACCTCAACGCCGCCTTCAGCGCATTCTTCAATCCGGCCCGCATCCACCCGCGCAGCCCATCGTGCGGCCCTCACGGCGCTGTTCTCCCGCTCGACACCATCACCGAAACCGCGCAACCCCAGGCCGACATTTCCCTCCTTGCACCCTATCTTTCCCAGCTAATCCAGCAGACGCGCGAGAAATCTGACCTCTCACCACAATAAAAAATTGATAAAAATCGATCGGCCTGCTCCGGCATGCAGCGCGGCAGTCGTCATCCCCAGAACCACCCTGCACTCACGCCTAATTAGTTCAACGCCAATTGAAGCATCTGCTAACCCAATCATGAATCCATCACCCACACCCTCCGTCTTCAGCCAGCTCTCCACACTCGACCGCTTCCTGCCAGTCTGGATCTTCGCCGCCATGGCCGTCGGCATCGGCCTCGGCAGCGCCTTCCCCAATCTGAGCCCGGCGCTCGACGCAGTCAAGCTCGACACGGTGTCACTGCCCATCGCCATCGGCCTGCTGTGGATGATGTATCCCGTCCTCGCACGCGTGAAGTACGCCAAAGTCCCACAGCTCGCCGCGAACTGGAAAATGTCCGGCACGTCGCTGTTCCTGAACTGGATTGTCGGCCCAGCACTCATGTTCGGCCTGGCATGGTGGATGCTCCCCGATCACCCGGAATATCGCACCGGCCTGATCCTCGTCGGCCTCGCACGCTGCATCGCCATGGTGCTGATCTGGAACATGCTCGCCTGCGGCGACTCCGAATATGCCGCTGTGCTCGTCGCCATTAACTCGGTCTTTCAAATCGTCATGTACACCGTGCTCGGCTATTTCTATCTGACGATCGTGCCGCAATGGCTCGGTGGCCCTGCCGTCGCCCTGAATATTTCGATGGGCGCCATCGCCAGGACCGTGGCAATCTTTCTCGGCGTCCCCCTCGCCGCCGGGTTTCTCACGCGCCTGATCCTCACTCGCACCCACGGCGAAGTCTGGTACGAATCGACGTTCGTCCCCCGCCTCGCGCCGACCGCCATCGTCGGCCTGCTCTTCACCATCGTCATGGTGTTCTCGCTGAAGGGCGACCTGATCCTGCAGCGCCCCCTCGACGTGCTGCGCATCGCGCAGCCGCTGCTGATCTATTTCATCATCATGTTCGGCGTCTCGTTCCTCATCTCGTATCTGCTGAAGTTCTCCTACGCCGACGCCGCTACAATCTCGTTCACTGCCGCCGGCAACAACTTCGAACTCGCCATTGCCGTCGCCATCGGCGTCTTCGGCCTCGCCTCAGACGAAGCACTCGCCACTGTCGTCGGCCCGCTCATCGAAGTCCCCGCCCTGATCGCCCTCGTCTACCTGTCGCTCTGGCTGCGGCGCAAGCTGTATCGGCAAGGCTGACCACCGTCTCATCTCCTCGCCTGGGACCGTCTGCAATCGATGCAGACCTCGATTGCTTGTCAGCGCAGACGCATGCACTGATCGACCCGCCCCTCTCCGCCGAGATTTCGCGCACGGCATCGAGCGTGGCTCGGGCGAAACGCAAGCGAAATCGCAGAGGGAGAGGGGACAACAGGGGTGAGGTTCCGCACACGCTGCTGAATTTCGCCCCAAACCCCCAACGCCCCAATACCCCCTCTGCCGTCAGTCGGATTACACTATTCCGCATGTCCAAGATCCTCGTCACCGGCGGCGCCGGTTATATCGGAAGCATCACGACGGCCGAACTCATCACGGCCGGTCACGATGTCGTCGTCTTCGACAACCTTTATCAGGGCCATCGCGCTGCCGTGCACCCGTCCGCGGCGTTCGTGCAGGGCGACTTAGCGCATCCCGAAGATATTCGCCGCCTCTTCGACGCCCATCCGGACATCGATGGCATCATGCATTTCGCCTCCTACACGCTCGTCGGCGAAAGCATGCAGCAGCCGCTCAAATACCTGCGCGACAATCTCGTCAACGCCGCCAACCTCCTCGAGATCGCCATCCCCGCCGGCGTGCGCCGCTTCATTTTGTCGTCAACCGCCAATCTCTTCGACAAGCCGCAGCATATCCCGATCGAACCTGACGAACGCATCATCCCCGGCTCACCATATGGCGAATCGAAATTCTTCATCGAACGGCTGCTGCACTGGCACAAGGAAATCTTCGGGCTGCGCTATGTCTGCCTGCGCTACTTCAACGCATGCGGCGACACACCCACCATCGGCGAGGATCATTCACCTGAAACGCACCTCATCCCGATCGTCCTGCAGGTCGCCCTCGGTCAGCGCGAACGACTCACCATCTTCGGCAACGACTACCCAACCCCGGACGGCACCTGTGTCCGCGATTACGTCCACGTCGTCGATCTTGCTCAGGCCCATATCCGCGCCATGAATCTGCTCGCCGATCCGTCCGCGTCGATTCAGTCTCACTACAACCTCGGCAATGGCCGCGGCTTCTCAATTCACGACGTCGTCGAAAGCGCCCGCCGCGTCACCGGCCAGCCGATCCCCACAGAAATCGGCCCGCGCCGCTCCGGCGACCCAGCCATCCTCATCGCCTCTTCCGAAGCGGCCAACCAGGACCTCGGCTGGTCCCCCCGCTTCACCGACATCGACGCCATCATCCGCAGCGCATGGCAGTGGCACCAGGCGCATCCGATGGGCTATCGTAAGCAGTAGATAGTGGATAGTAGATAGTAGATAGTAGATAGTGATAGTGATAGTAACTACAATCACTATCCACTATCACTATCACGATCCACGATCCACGATCCACTATCACGATCCACTATCACGATCACTATCCACCATCAAATGATCGAAATCATCTTCCTCGGAACCGGCGCCGCACTGCCGATGCCCGGCGGCTCCAACGCGTCATACTTCGTGCGTCTCGGCAGCGAAAATCTGCTCATTGACGCCGGACCTGCCATCCTGCAACAGCTCGATGCCGCCGGCATCTCGCCACGCGAGATCAGCCACGTGTTTTTCACACACCGCCACGGCGACCACGTGCTCGGCTTTCCAATGCTCATGATGTGGTACCTGCTGAACCCGTCGACCAGCATCCAGACCCCCGTGCTCATCGGCAGCGGCCCGACGCTCGACGCGCTCGAGCAGCTCTTCCTGCACGTCTACGGCCCCAACGTGGCCGAACTCATCACCAGCGCTCCGCGCATGAATCTGCCCGAAGATGCCCCCGGCCAGGTGCGCATCCATCCGCACATCATGCTGCGCACGCTGCCCATGAACCACGCCGACTTCGCACCCGTTCTCGGCCTGCGCATCGACACCCGCGGCGAGCGCCTCGGCGCACACTCGATCGCGTTCACCGGCGACACCGCACCCTGCGAAAATATCCTCGCGCTCGCAAAAAACGTCGACATGCTCGTGCACGAGGCGAACTGGTCCGCCGACCTTGATCCGCAGCTGATCGGCTCAGCCGGCCACTCCACCGCACAGGAAGCCGGCCGCCACGCCGCCGCCGCCGCCGTCGGGCGCCTCGCCCTCACTCATATTTCGAATCGCTACACCGGCCGCGACGAAGCTCTGCTCACCGAAGCCCGCCGCGAATTCGCCGGCCCGGTGTGCGTTCCAATCTCCGGGACGGTGCTGGCTGTTTAGGATTTCAGATTTCAGATTTCGTAACTACTCAGGCCTAAATCAGTATTTCCCGATGCTTCCCCTTCTCTCCTCCCTCCTCTCGATCGACTCCACGAATCCAGACCTGGTGCCGGGCGGCGCCGGCGAAGGTGAAGCGGCACAGTTCATCGTTCACTGGGCGCAGGCGCACGGCCTCGAAGCCACCGTACAGCCCGTCGCACCGGGGCGGCCGAACGTGGTCGTCACCGCGCGCGGCTCCGGCGGCGGCCGCTCGCTCATGTTCAACGGGCACACGGACGTCGTCGACTCGCGCGGCATGACCGAGCCGTTCGTGCCGCGCGTCGACGGCAATCGCATGTACGGCCGCGGCTCATACGACATGAAGGGCGGCCTCGCCGCCGCACTCATCGCAGCGAAGCGCGCGAAGGCGCTCGGTCTGCGCGGCGACGTGCACGTCTCCTGCGTCGTCGACGAGGAAGTCGCCAGCATCGGCTCGCAGGCGATCGTGCGCGAAATGTCGCGCTGGCCAGCCGACGCCGTCGTCGTCGTCGAACCGACCGAAGAACTCCTGCTCGTCGCACACAAGGGCTTCGTCTGACTCGATGTCGAAACGCACGGCCGCGCAGCGCACGGCTCGCGCCCGGACCTCGGCATCGACGCCATCGCCAGGATGGGCTGGGTGCTCAGCGGCATCGGCCACCTCGATCGCCGCCTGCGCGCGCACCCGTCGCACGAATATCTCGGCTCCGGCTCCATCCATGCGTCGCTCATCTCGGGGGGACAGGAGCTCTCGTCCTATCCGGCCAGGTGTCGCCTGCAGATCGAACGCCGCACCATTCCGGGCGAAGACATCGAACACGTGCGCGCCGAGATTCAAACCATCCTCGACGCCGCCGCCTACGACGACGATGATTTCTCAGCCGAACTGCACGTCGGCCTGCACCGCGAACCATTCGCCATCGCTCCGGACAACGATCTCGTCCGCGCGCTGCAGCGCCTCACCCCGCAGCACC
>CAXNFZ010000224.1:0-5198 GCA_964201495.1 Chloroflexota bacterium
TTCCGTCAGCGCCTGGAATTCGCTCACCAGAATCGGCCCAATCACACCAGGTGCGCCGACGCTGATCATCCAGTCGATCTCGTTGCGCAGCACGGCCTCATCGATCGTGTCGTCGTCAGTCCACGGCGTCATCGGGATGGCGAATGCGCCACGCCAGTTTGGTTTGCTCATATTCATCACCTTCGGACCAATCAGGACCTGCGAAACGAAGGAAACGTACCCGGCTTCTAAGAAGCCGGGTACGTTTCCTTCGTTTCGCAGGCGCACCACCTACGCCGCCACGAATTCCTGCAAAGTCTTCTCGTAGACCTCGTAACGCTCACCCTCGGCTTCCTCCGGGTCGACGTACTTCATCCACATCGCCTGGTCGGGGTTCTCGCCCGACAACACGCGCCGGCTGGCCGTCACGATGCCGCTCGGGTCGTGCCACTTGACTTCGCCCATCTGCAGCAGGATGTACTGCCCGGCATACTTCTCGAACATGCGGCGGTTGTCACGATAGAACAGCCCCTGCTCTGCCGTCGTCCTGCGCCAGCTCATCACAGTCTCGCGCGAGTCTGTAATCTTGGCGAAGAAATTCGCCACAGGCGCGTCGACTTCGCTGCTGTAATCGATCGCAGTCAAGTCGTTCGACCCGTAGCCCCCCTCGGCTGCCACGCGCAGATGATTGCGATCACGATGGAACGGCTCCGAAAGCCATTCCCCCTGCTCAGCGTGCCCCATCAGATGCGCGCCGACCGTGTCGGTCGCAATGCAGTTGTCGCCGGCTACCAGACAGTTGCCGAAACGCACGAGGTCCTTGCCGTTTCCCCACTCCTCGCCGGCCTGACACACCATGCCATCCAGGATGCTCAGCGCCGGATCGTACAGCTTGGCCAGGTCCGCCAGCATGTACGGCATGCGCACCAGATGATGGTAGTACACGCGCGGACGCCCGGTCGGCTCGAACGGCATCAGCCCAAACATGTTCTTCGTCGTCAGCGTCACGCCCATGAACGCGTGGCTCTTCAACTTCTGCACCGAGATCATTTCATCGGCCTCGAAGCACGCGCGCGGCATCGGATACTTGTCGAACATGAATCCGCCGCCCGGCACCTTCCCCCACACGACGTCGTGCGACCCCTCGACGTGCTCGACGCCGAATTCCTTCAGCACGTGCCGAATCTGCGTGGTGTCTTCCTGCGTGCCGGTGTGATGCCGATAGAACGCACAGTCGACCGTAAAAATCTCGGCCGAGGTGTTCTCACGCAGCAGCCGCAGTGTGGCGCGCACGACCGAGTCGTCCACCAGCTGCTGTCGGTGGCCTTCATGCAGAATCAATTCTTCTTTCTGCTTGTCCTGATTGAACTTAATGCCGATGCGCTTCGCTTTGCGCAGGCGCTCCCACGAACGATGAAGCGGCCCTGTCGCGCGCTTCAATGCCTGATACACATCTTCGTCATTCGCGCGCCAATCACTGTGGACGGTGCGTACGCTGTAGTTGGACATGATTAAAATTTTCTTTTAAGATAGCTGCTCGCCCCATCGTTGGTCGAGCCCGGGAGTGACTACACCCGAGTGGAGTCCGTGAATCAAGGATTCCGACGAGGGCCTGCATAGTTCCGAAGAATCACCAGCCGTTCGGCGTCTCGAACATATTCGTGATGCCGCCGTCGATCATAATCGCGTTGCCGCTCATGAAGCTGTTTTCACCGCTGACGATATGCGCCACCGTCGCAGCGATCTCCTCCGGCTTCGCAAAGCGATTGAGCGGATAGTGACTGGCAAAGCGCCGACGTACTTCCTGCGGGTCCGGAAAGCTGTCGAAATAGGCCTCGGCCAGCGCCGTCAGCGTCGTGCCCGGCTGTATTGCCACCGATCGAATATTGTCTCGGCCGTGCTCGATCGATATCGAACGCGTCAACGACACCAGCATCGTCTTTGCCATGTTGTAAGGAAATACGCCAGGCAGTGTACCGACGGCGTTGATCGAACTCATGTTCACGATCACGCCGCCGCCAGCCGCACGCATCGAAGGAATGCACACCTGCGACAGAATCCACGCATGGTAAAAGTTCACGCGCAGACAATTGTCCATCTGCTCCCACGTACAGTTCTCGACGCTGTGCCACGTGTTCGCCCCGGCGTTGTTCACGAGCGCATCTACACCGCCCAGCGCGTCGATGGCTTCCTGTCCAAAGCGGCGGGCGGAATCAAGATCGGTCAGATCGACAACCTTAAAAAACGCGCGCTGGCCGGCACGCTCGATCGCCGCAGTCGTCTCTGCGGCGCCGTCCGCAGTCAATCCGCAGTACGCAACGTCTGCGCCGTCCGCCGCGCAGCGCAGCGCAATCGCCTGCCCGATACCGCTCGTCGCACCGGTGACGATTACTTTTTTTTCACGCAGATTTGCCATCACTTTCCTCCGGCCCTCGCCGGCCTTCGATTGATTCGAATCTCTTCCACGCCCACCTCGCCGATTCAACCTCCACTCATAACTACTCAGGCCGGTCTATTTCGCATCGCGAAACACACAGTTCAGGGTTGAGTTTTTAGGCTGGCGCATTTCGCGGGAAATATCGACTTAGCGCTTATCCGTAAGCACATGGGCGAAATTCCTATATCCCGGCCGAAGGCCAGGATGTAGGAGTTTCGCCTGTATTTGCGGATAGACACTTCGGCCTGAATCGCTACTTCAAAACAGGTCAGGGCTGAACGACTCCCTTGATGTCATGGCCGACGCCGGCCAGCATTCGATTAAACGCCTCGACGCCGCGGTCCAGCGAATAAGAATCCACCCAGGATGCGGATTCAATTTTTCCAGAAGCCATCAGATCAAGCGCCGTCTGCATATCCGCCTGTGTCGCCGCATACGAACCAAACACGCGCTTTTCCGGCAGCGTAATGTCGTAGGTCGCCAGTCCATCCATGTTGTTCTCGTGCAGCCCGATCCAGACAGCCGCACCGCCCGGGCGAGCCGCCTGCACCGACTGCTTCTTCGTGAACGAACCACCCACGGCATCCACGACGACGTCGAATCCTTCCCCATCCGTCAGCTCGCGGCCGACTGCGGCGATGTCTTCCTCGCGCGCGTTCACCACGCGCAACGCACCGACGCGCTTCGCCACCTCGAGCCGCTGTGGGCTCAGGTCGGCAGACACGACATCCGCGCCAGTCAGTGCCTTGAATGCCTGCAGCACCAGCAACCCGATCGGCCCGGCGCCGATCACCGCCACGTTCCGCGGATTCAGGCTGCGCACCAGGTTCACCACATGCACACCGTTGCCAAGCGGCTCAGCGAGACAAGCCGCGCTGGCAGGCAGCACAGGATCCCAGCGCAGCAGCGCGCGCAGGGGCACATTCACATACTCGGCGAACGCGCCCATGCGATGCATGCCGAAGATCTGACGACTGGCGCACAAATGCGCTTCACCGCGCTTGCAGCGCACGCACTCGCCACACGCCACCAGCGCGTTGCACACGACCTTATCTCCAGCCTTGAATTCGCTGCCAGCGGGCACTTCCATCAGCTCCCCGCAGAACTCGTGGCCCATGATCAGCGGCGGCGGGCGGCGCGGGCTTTTGTGCCGATACGCCTCCAGCTCGCTGCCGCAAATGCCGCACGCCGCCACGCGCATCAGCGCTTCTCCTGGCCCGACGAGCGGCATCGGTTGTTCGATAATTTCCAGCGTGTGATGCGCCGGATACAAAAGTGATTTCATAGGTTTACCAGTAGCTCGTCACGAGCAGAAATTCGTCCTTGCGATTCAAAAGCCCGTCGTACATGTCACCCAGTTCCGTTCCGTGCACGTGGTGGCTGATCAAATCATCGATCTTGACTTTGCCGCTCTCAAGCAGATGCACCAGCAGGTGCATGGCGCGGCGCTGCACGAACGGAAATTTCTCGCGTGGATCAAGGCCGATCGCTGATCCGTGCGCGCCGATCAGCTGAATCGAGCGGCCGTGCAGGTCCCAGTAAAAATCAACATCGCCGGCGATGCCGCGCGGGCTGCCCACCATCACAACCTTGCCGCCGTCCGCCACGATATTCATCGCCTGCTTCACTGCCTGCGGGTTGCCGGTCGCCTCGACGACCACATCCGGCAGCTGTCCGAAGTTGATCTCACGCAGCCGATCCTTCAAATTCGGATCTGCCGGATCCGCAGTGCGCACACCATACGTGCGCTCAGAGATCGCACGCCGCGCCGCAACCCCGTCGATGCCGATCACCGGAAACGCGCCAGCCGCCGAGAACAGCCGCGCCGCGATCTGTCCGATCATGCCCTGCCCCATCACCGCCACACATTGCCCGAGCATCTCGCGCGTCTGCACCAGGGCAGCCAGCGGGAAACGCGCCAGCGTTGCCACAGCAGCCACCTGCGCAGGAACACTCTCCGCAATCGGGAAAATCAGCGCGCTTGGATCCACGCCATCCAGCAGCGTATGCGATTCATGCCGCGCCGGGAAGATCACCCGATCGCCCACCTTAAAACGGGTCACATCGCCGCCTGCTTCCAGCACACGCCCGACCCCGCTATAGCCCGGCACGAACGGCCATTTCGGCCATGTGCGCGTCGGGTCGTTCAACCACTGATGCACGCCGGTGTAGACCGCAAGCTCCGTACCGGCGCTGATCGCGCTCGCTTCGATCTGCACCAGCATCTGCGTCGCCCCCGGCGCGCCGATCTCGTAGTCTTCTGTGACGACCGTATATGGTTTGGGCATGACTGCCCGTTTCGCGTTGATAAACATGGTTCTGTATGAGTCAAGTGATACAAGTGATAGTAGATAGTGGATAGTGGATAACAGGTAGTGATCGTCGAGTCTGAATCAGCGCCGCAACACCATTCGCTATCACTATCACTATCCACTATCACTATCCACTCCCTTCTCCTACTGCGCCGTCCATCCACCGTCCACCGTCAGCACGCTGCCCGTCATGAAGCTCGACGCCGGAGATGCCAGGAAGAGAATCGCGCCAGCAAGCTCCTGCGGATCGCCGAAGCGGCCGAGTGGAATTCGATCGAGAAAAGATTGATACGCCGCAGGGTTGTTCACCACCGGCTTATTCAGCTCCGTCATGAACGGCCCGGGCGCCAGGCAATTTACAGTGACGCCGGTGCGCGCCACTTCGAGCGCCGTCGTGCGCGCGAACTGAATCAGCGCGCCCTTCGCTGCCGTATACGCCGGGCGATCGGCCAGACCGACCTGGCCGATCA
>CAXNFZ010000225.1:0-5197 GCA_964201495.1 Chloroflexota bacterium
ACCGGCGCAGCGCATCGCGTCGGCCGCGCCATCGCGCTGGCAGCTGCGCAGGAAGGCGCGGACATCGTCGTACACTACGGCTCCAGCGCAGCCGCCGCTCACGAAACTGCTGCCGAAATCGAATCTCTCGGCAGGCGCGTGCTGCTGCACCAGACGGACATGTCCAGCTGGTCGGCTGCCGAAGCGCTCGGTGAAGCCGCACTGGCGTGGCAGGGCCACATCGACCTGCTTGTCAACAGCGCCGCCACCTTCAACACCAGCGGACTGCTCGACGCTACCGAGGCCGACTTCGACATGGCCTTCGACGTCAACGTCAAGGGCGCGTACTCACTCAGCCGCGTCATTGGCCGCGCCATGCTCGGCTACGAGACGATCAGCAACATCGTCAACATCGTCGACGAAGGCGCGTTCTATCCGTGGAAAGGCTACGTGCCGCACGGCATGTCGAAGGCGGCGCTGCTGGCGATGACTCGTGCGCAGTCGCTCAACCTCGGCCCGAAGGTGCGCGTCAACGCCGTCTGCCCCGGCCCCATCCTCAAACCGCCGGATTACAGCGAGGAACGCTGGCAGTCGCTGCGCAACACCAATCCCCTGCACGAACTTGGCAGCGCCGAACAAGTTGCCGAAACCGTGATCTTTCTCGCGACCGGGCCACAGTTCATTAATGGCGACTGCATCATGCTCGACGGCGGGCGCCTCTGGCAGCATCAGTAACGCAGGCAACGCAGGCAACGCATGGACATCAATCAGCTCTCCCAGTTGGTCACCTACCTTGATGCCGAGCGCCGCAAGGACAAGGTGGTGCTCACACAAATGCAGGAGCGGGTCGAATCGCTTTCGCGTGAAGTCGAGGCGCGCACGCGCTATTCACAATCGCTCGAAAGCGCCGTGGCAGAGCTGAAGCTGCAACTCGGCCGCGCCGCAAGCTGGCCGGGCGCGCTCGAACAACTACGCTCCGAATTCAACCAGACGATCGAACGCGACCAGGACCAGCGCGTGAAAGCCGAACGCGAACTGCTGCGCACGCGGCAGATCGAAATCGAATCACTCGTCCGTCAGCTCAACGAGATCAAAAAAGAGATCAAGCCCATCGGCCGCCTCGGCGAGGACATCACCGCGCGCCAGGCCGAGGAAGCGCGTCTCGCCGACCTGATCAACCGTACGCAGATCCAGCTCATGGAACTCGAACGGCGCTTCGATCAGCCGACCGCCACGCTCAACTACCTGGAAGAACAGCGCCGCACCGACTCCAAACGCGTCGCCTCTCTTGAGCAAAGCTTTCCGGATATCAGCAAACGTTTCGATCCGATCCTCACACGCATCCTGCTGCTCGAGGAAGCGCTGCGCAAGAAGTCGACCGAAATCGAGGAAGCCAACCGCATCCTCGAAACGCAGCGCCAGGTCATCGAATCGCAGCGCGTCGCCGATCTGCGCCGCGAGCGACAGTTCGCCGAGTACGCCGAAATCATCGAACGCCTCAAGGAGCGCGCCGACGCCATTCAGTCGCAGGTCACCGGCTTCTTCCAGATGCGCGATGAAGTCAAGCGCGAACTCACCCCGCTGCCGGAGTTCAAACAGCAGATCGAAGTGCGCGTCAACGAAATCAGCGAAATCCAGCGCGACGCCGAAGAACGCGCCAAGCGCGTCGCTTCGGCGTTCCGCGATGAAGTCGAAAAGCAGTGGAAGGGCTTCGCCGTATCGCAGGAAGAAAAATGGCACGACCGCGACCGCCGCATCTCCAGCTACGACCCGCGCATCGTCGATGTCGAGGACGACATCATCAAGATCATCGATCAGATTCCACCGCTCTATGTCATCCTCGAAGAGTTCTCGTCTGCCTATGCCACAGCCGGCCGCGAGTGGCTGGCCCGCTCGAACACACTGCTGGATCAGGCCAAAACACTGATAACAGCCGATATCAAACCGTCACGCCGCCAGCGACGCAAGCAGCAGGCGCTCGCCCGGCCAGAGGGCGCTGAAGAAGCCGGCGTCGACATGAACCAGGGGCTCGTTCCTTAACCACCCAAAACGCTGCCCAGAACCAAGCAGTCGCACCCCATGCGTATATGGGCGCATCCGCAGTTTGTAGCAGAGATCGCGGAGAGTGCGGAGGATGCGAGCTTTTTGTGGAGTTGACTGTGATTCGATTGGAACTCCTTCTGCGCCTTTCGCTCACGTGCGCGATGCGTCGATGCGGACCTCGACTGCTTGTCAGCGCACACGCATGCGGCGCTCGACCGCCCCTCTCCGCCAGGATTTCGCGCGCTGCATCGAGCCTGACACGGGAGAACAGCAAGCGAAATCGCAGGGGGAGAGGGGGTCAGGGGAGAGGTTTTCGCGCACAAAAAATTTTGCCCCAAATTGCGGATGCACCCCACACACATCGCCTGCATGCATTGCCGATAAAATCAACGGCGAGTCGTGACGCTCTGCCTCTCGATTCGAAGAATGCGCGCAACCACTCAGGACTGGGACCGGTGTTTCGCGATGGGATATCGACGGGTCTAATCAAGTACAGGTTCGCTAATCATCGATGCATGTAATCGCCACTGCCGGCCATGTCGACCACGGGAAATCGACGCTCGTGCGCGTGCTCACCGGCATCAACCCAGATCGTCTGCGTGAGGAACAACGCCGTGAAATGACGATCGATTTGGGCTTCGCCTGGCTCACGTTGCCAGGCGGCGAGCCCATTGGCATTGTCGATGTGCCGGGCCACATCGACTTCATCGACAACATGCTCGCCGGCATCGGCGGCATCGATCTCGCGCTGATCGTCATCGCCGCAGACGAAGGCCCGATGCCGCAGACGCGCGAACACCTCGCCATCCTGCATCTGCTGCAGGTGCGCCGCGCTGTCGTCGCTCTCACGAAGTGCGACATGGTCGATGCCGAATGGGTCGACATGATGCGCAGCGAAGTAGCCCAGCTCCTGAACGGCACACCATTGCAGGACGCACCACTCATTCCAGTCAGCGCCCGCACCGGCGCCGGGCTGCCCGATCTGACGCGCACACTCGCCACGGCGCTGGCGCAGACGCCAGTGCGCCGCGATGTCAACCGACCGCGGCTTTCGGTCGACCGCTCGTTCAGCCTGACCGGCTTCGGCACCGTCGTCACGGGCACGCTCGTCGACGGTGCGCTCGCCGTCGGCGATGCCGTCGGGCTCGTGACGCGCGCCGGCGCAATCGTTCACTCGCACGTGCGCGGCCTGCAGACGCACAAACAAAAGCTCGAACGCGCCCTGCCCGGCAGCCGCGTGGCGGTGAACCTTGCCGGCGTCACCGTGGAGCAGGCCGCGCGCGGCAGCATGATCGCCCGACCCGGCAGCGTGCAAGCGACGACGCTCGTCGATGTGCAGCTCGAGATGCGCGCAGCTCCGGATGTGCACGAACGCAGCCGCAGCGCACTGCGCCACAACGCCGAAGTCAAGGTGTTCTGCGGGGCAGCGATGAGCCTGGCGCGTGTGCGACTGCTGAACGGCGACGAGCTGGCGCCCGGCGCGTCCGGCCCGGCCCAGCTGCAATTAAACGAACCTCTCCCGCTGATCCATGGCGATCGCTTCATCATGCGCCTGCCGTCGCCGTCGATCACAGCCGGCGGCGGCGTGGTGCTCGATGCACAACCGCCGCTGCGCTACCGCCGCAAAGGCGCGCGCGCGGATGCAGCCGTGCTCGCGCGGCTGAGCGCGCTCCTGCAGGGCACGCCGGACGAACGGCTGCGCAACGCACTGTCCGAGCTGCGCATCACCCAGCGCGACGAAGCCGCGCGCAAGGCGCAGCTCGACGCAGGCGAAATTGCAGACGCGTGGGCGAAGCTGGAAAGCGATGGCATCGCATCATCGTCGAGCGGCTGGCTGGCGCTCAACACCGTTTGGGAATCAGTGACGGCGCAGGCCAGCGGATTGCTCCACGAGTTTCACGCTCGCCAGCCGCTCGCAGAAGGAATGTCAAAGGAATCGCTGCGCAGCCGCATGCAGCTTCCGCAGCGCGCTTTCGAAGCGCTGCTGAATGGCGCCGCCGGCGCACTGTTCACCGTGCAGGGCGATGTCGTGCGGCTGAGTGCGCACGAAGTGCGGCTGTCTCCGTCGCAGCAGGCTGCGGCGGATGCGCTTCGTGCGCAGCTCCGGCGCTCACCGTGGAACACCCCCCTCGTGCGCGAATGCAAGGTTGCCCTAAGCGACGCCGTCTACGACGTGCTTCTGCGCCGTAGACAGCTGATACAGCTCAACGCGGACGTATTGCTGCTCCCGGAGACCTACGACGCCGCCATCGCACAGGTGCGCTCTGAAATCGAAAAAAGCGGATCGATCACCGCCGCTCAAGTGCGCGATCTGTTCAGCACCACCCGCAAGTACGCCCTCGCCCTGCTCGAATACCTCGACGCCGCTGGCGTGACGCGACGCGAGGGGGACGCGCGCGTGCTTACTTCACCTCGATCCGAATCTGCTTCGGCTTGACCACTTCTGCCTTCGGGATCTCCAGCGTGAGCACGCCGTTTTCGAACGACGCCGCAGCCTGGTCGGCCTCAACTTCGGCTGGCAGCGCGAAGCGGCGCAGGAACGACGTGCGCCGAATTTCGGCGACGTGCACTTTTGTCCCCGCTGCGGGCGCATCGGCATCGGTGATCTCGCCCTTCAGCGACAGAATGCCGTTCTCAATCGAGATGTCGATCTGCTCCGGCTTCCAGCCCGGCAATGCCGCTTCAATGCGGTAGGCATCCGCCGTCTCGGTGAGATCAACCGCCGGCACGAACGCAGTCGCGCGCTTCCCAGTGCCAAACGCATCACGCATCATGCGATCCATCGTCTGGCTGATCGCGAAAGGATCCTGGATCGTGGTGTGCGGGGTGCGCGTGCGGCGAACGAGATATGTGTTCATGATCTTTTTTCTCCTGTTTTTCCTGATCCAAATCACTCATTCCAACAAGAACCTGAGAGCTGCGTAATTTCGCGCAACTTCGATAGTGCAAAAAATACGCCAGCAGTATTTGGGAGTGACTAAACTCAAGGATATTCCGCGAATCACGGCATCGCCCCGCCCGCAGGTCGGCGGGGCGATGCCGTGATTCGTGGGTTCATGTAGTCGAATTTAGCCACTCCCCGTATTTGAAAACGTGTAACTACTCAGGCCATCCATTGTCCAACGCGAAACGCGCTATTCCTTCCCCCGAAGGGGGCAGGACTAGCGCGTTTCGC
>CAXNFZ010000226.1:0-5196 GCA_964201495.1 Chloroflexota bacterium
TGAGCCGTTCTCAGATATCGTCAAGAACGACACAGTGATCGTCTACGGCATGATCGAAGGCAAGTATTGTTTTGATAGCACAGAAATTTGTCAGCCGGTAATTCGGAACGCGTACGTGTTTAAACAGCAGACGCAGGTGATGCGCTTTGCGCGCGGCACCGCCGTGGCGGAAGAGGCGGCAATAAAGCGTGAAAGGATCGCTGCGGAGTCGACGGAGGCAGCAGAGATTCGGGCGACGGCGATCGCGGAGGCGGCAGAGTACACAAGTATCGCGGACCGCGAGCTGTCGACGTATCCGGACATGCACATCGGCGAAAAAGTGCGCGTGCGCGTGCGCGTGTTCAACGTGGTCGAAAAGTCCGCGGTGATTCAGGCGAACCTGCTGGGCAATAGTGAGGCGATCTACATCGACGTCGCCGAATCGTTCTACGGCATTTACGAAGGCGACGTGATCGAAGTATTTGGTGAGGTGGATGGGGTGAAGTGCTTCACCAATATTATGGGCAGCGAACTATGCCATCCGCACATTAGCGAGGCGAAGATTGTGAAATGACAGCAGATAGTGAATAGTAGATAGTGTGAGCAAGCAGGCTCAATAGTAAATTTCTTAGGCTCAATTTACTATTTACGTAACTACTCAGGCCATCCATTTTCCCAACGCGAAACGCGCTATTCCTTCCCCCGAAGGGGGAAGGAATAGCGCGTTTCGCGGGAAATACTGATTTAGGCCTGAGTAGTTACCTATTTACTATCCCCTATCCCCTATCCCCTATCCCCCTAGCTCTCCAGGTTCAGCCAGCGCACGTCGTCGGGGCTGAGCTCGACTTCGAGCGCGCGCATCGACGAGCGGGATTCGGCGATATTGCGCGGGCCGATGAGCGGGAAGGTTGGGAACGGCTGGGCAAGCACGTAGGCGAGGGCGATGTTGATCACCTCGACGCCATGCTTCTCGGCCAGTTCTGCGGCGCGGCGCTTGCGTTCGAAGTTGTCATCGGCGAACCAGCAGCGCACGACCTCGGGGTCGCCGGAGAATTCGGGCGTGACGTGCGGCAGGAAGAAGCCGCGCGCCTGCGACGACCACGGCAGCAGCGGCGTCTGCGTCTGCGTCAGCCAGGTGCGGAACTCAGGCGTGCTGGCGCTCATGCAGCCGGTCCACGGCGGTTCGATCATGCGGGCGAGGCTGAAGTTGTTGCTGAGGAAGCTCATGCCCTGCTGGCCGGTGCGGTTCGCGTAGTCGTTGGCAGCGATGAAGCGCTCCATCGTCCAGTTGCTGCCGCCGAAGATCTTCATGCGGCCGGCGCGCACGTGCACGTTCATCACGTCGATGAACTCACCGACCGGCACCTCCGGGTTGTCGCGGTGCATGGCGTACATGTCCACGTAGTCGGTGCGCAGGCGCTCCAGGCTGGTCATGAACTGCTTGTCGAGGTCCCTGGGTGTGCAGAACGGCGTATGCGCGCCCTTGTCGAGGATGACGACCTGATCGCGCACGCCGCGATTTTCGATCCACTGGCCGAGCAGCTGTTCGCTCATGCCGCCCATGTAGATATAGGCTGTGTCGAACATGTTGCCGCCGCGCTCGAAGAAGTCGTCGAAGATGACCGAAGCGAAGGCGATGTTGGGCTGGTTGTCGACGCCGAGGATCAGGCGTGACATCGGCTTGTGGATGCCGCGAATCTCGCCGAAGCGCATGGCGCCGTGGGCTTTGCGGCCGTAGACGAGTGGTCGATGCGAGACCGTGGTCTTGAGGGCGGCGGCGCCGAGCTTCTCACGTTCGTAGACCAGGCCGATGGCCGTGCGCCAGCGGTCGAGCGTCTGGGCATTGCCGAGGGAATCGTTCCAGCTCATGGCGGGCGACTCTGCCTCGAGCTGACCGGCTTCGACGGCGGCGGCGACGGTGTCGGCCTCGATTCCGTAGATCCAGTCTTCGGTGACGACCTCATGAATCTCGCGCGGTCCGCCGTTGCGCTGCACGACGATGTCAGTCGTGCCGCCGCGGCGGCTGGGCACCCACGGTGAAGTGACGGTGATGTTGCCCTTGTCGCCGTAGATCGTGACGACATTCTGCTGATTCAGCATGACGCCGGTCGAAAGCTGCGCGAGGATGCCGCCTTCAAACTCGAGGGTGGCGATGGCGTACTCGTCTGCACCGGTGACCGGGTTGAGTTTGCCGTGGCCGCTGACCTTGAGCGGGTTGGCGAACGGTTTGCCGAGCTGCGCGCCGGCGATCAGGCGCGCGATCGAGACCGGATAGCCGCCGACGTCGAGGATGCCGCCGCCGCCGAGATCATTGGCGAGGAGGCGGTGATCCGCGTTGAAGCTCATCTGAAAGCTGAACGTGGCGTGGATGACCTTGACGTCGCCGATCACGCCGCTGCGGATGAGTTCGAGCAGCTGGTGCGTCTGCGGATGGCAGCGGTACATGTACGCTTCCATCAGGAAGACGCCATTTTCGCGCGCTGCCTCGATGATCGCCATGGCTTCGGCCGAATTCAGGCCGACCGGTTTTTCGCACAGCACGTGCTTGCCTTCTTCGGCTGCCTTGATCGCCCATTCGGCGTGCAGCGTGTGCGGAACAGCGATGTAGACAGCGTCGACCTCAGGGTCGGCGAGCAGCGCTTCATAGCTGTCGTGGCGATTTGTGATGCCGAACTGGTCGCCGAATTTGTCGGCGGCCTCGCGGCTGCGGCTGCCGACTGCGGTGAGCACGCTGTTATGCGCGTGCTGCACGCCGGCGGCGAATTGTTTGGCGATGCTTCCGGTGCCGAGGATGCCCCATTTCAAAGTCATGATTCCCTTTTATACATTGGAACTACTGTGCCGTTGTGGCGTCTTTCCTGAGTTGCCTTTTCCGTCTGATGAGTCGGGTTTGGCCACTCCCCATTCGGAGGACGCCGAAAATTGCGCAACGACTCAGGCCGGCTAATTTTGCATCACGCGCTGCGCGCAATGATCGATCGGGCCGGGGAGCTGTTGCAGAGATTACGCAGTTATTGATATTCCGGCTTGACTGTGCCGATGAAGCGCAGGTTGCGGCAATACTCGTCGAGGTCGAGCCCATAGCCGAAGACGAATTCATTTGGAATTTCGAAGCCGAGGTAGGCGATGGGGACGTACACCTCGCGGCGCGACGGCTTGTCCAGCAGGGTGCAGACCTTCAGGCTGGCCGGATTGCGCGACGCAAGCAGGCGCAGCACGTGGTCGATGCTGTGACCGCTGTCGACGATGTCTTCGACGAGCAGCACATGGCGGCCGCGGATATCGGTGTTCAGATCGAGTGTGATGCGTGGCTGGCCGCGTGTGGCGCGTGCGCCGACGCCGTAGCTGCTGACGGCCATGAAATCGATGCTGTGGGGGACGTCGACGCAGCGCATCAGGTCGGTGAGAAAAACCACGCCACCCTTAAGCACACTGACGAGCAGCAGGTCCTTGTGGCGATAGTCGCGCGAGATTTGTGTGCCAAGCTCGGCGATGCGCGCCTGGATCTGCTCTTCTGAAAGCAGGACTTTGTCCAGCAGCGGCTCGTGGCCATGTTTGAGGATGGTGTCGACAATTTTGCTCATGTATTTGCTTATGCTGCTGCAGCTGGCTGCGCAGACTCATGTTCACCGCTTGCCACGGCTGCGAAGGGGCAGGGGAATTCTGATGCGAATCGTAACTACTCAGGCCTAAATCAGTATTTCCCGCGAAACGCGCTGGAAAAATGGATGGCCTGAGTAGTTACTGCGAATCAGATTTTAGGTCAGGACTGAACCCACGCGATGTAGGGAAGGTTGCGGAATTGTTCGTCGGCGTCGATGCCATAGCCGCAGACGAAGTGGTCGGGAATTTCAAAACCGAGGTAATCGATGGGCACGTTCACTTCGCGGCGTGACGGTTTGTTCAGGAGTGCACAGACCTTGAGGCTGGCCGGTTCGCGCGTGGCCAGCATCTGCAGAAGGTGATCGAAAGTGTAGCCGCTGTCGACGATATCTTCCACCAGCAGGACGTGGCGGCCGGCGATGTCTTCGCGCAGATCGAGCAGGATGCGCGGTGAGCGATTAGAGGAGCGGCTGCCGGAATCGTAGGATGCGACGGAGATGAAATCCAGTTCGCAGGGCACGGTGATGACGCGCATCAGGTCGGCAAGAAACACGACGCCGCCGCGGAGGATGCCGACGAGCAGGGGGGTTTTGCCGACGTAGTCGCGGCTGATTTGTTCGCCGAGTGTGGCGACGCGCGTTTGGATTTGTTCGGCGCTGAAAAGCACGCCGGCGGGAGTGGGAGAAAGAAGAGTGGTCATGCTGAAGGTTTGCCGGGCACGATGTGGTGTCGGCGTGAGCGTGCTTCGTAGCTTTCCTTGGCGCCGACAAGAATGATGGGATCGTCGTACGAGGCTGGTCGTCCGTCGATGATTCGCTGGGTGCGGGTGGCTGGTTCACCGCTGACCATGCAGATGGCGGTGAGTTTGTCGACGTGCTCTGCGATGGCCAGCAGCGTCGGCATGGGGCCGAAGGGCTCGCCGCGGAAGTCGAGGTCGAGACCGGCACAGATGACGCGGCAGCCGTCCGAGGCGAGGCGATCGACCACGCGAGGGAGATTTGCGTCGAAGAACTGTGCTTCGTCGATGCCGATCACCGTGGTATCGGCGTCGACGCGGCGCAGCAGCTCGTCGGAGGACGCCACGGGAACGGCGTCGAAGCCGCTGCCGCTGTGCGAGCGCACCTGATCGATGGCATAGCGATCGTCGATGGCAGGCTTAAACACCTGCACTTTCTGACGAGCGATCACCGCGCGGCGCAGCCGGCGGATCAGCTCTTCGCTTTTGCCGCTGAACATGCAGCCGCAGATTACTTCGACGCTGCCCTCTTTGTTTTTGAGTTCTTTGCGAGTGTTGTTGGAGATTCCGTCCATCGTGAATATCGGGAATATCAGGCAACGACACAGCCTGTCGCTGACGATTTGCGCGCGCTGCGATTTCCCCGCCCTGCAGGGAGGTGCTCGCACAATGCTCTTTTGAGGAGAGTTGTGCTCAGGCTGAGTCGATACGTAACAAAGGCAACGACCCAGGCCGGCTGGTTTTTCATCGCGAAATGGACCGGCTTGAGTCGTTGCAAACGGATGTAATTGTATGGTGCTGCCCGTCGGGTGCGTCCGCAGGGGGAGTGACTAACCTCAAGGATATTCCGCGAATCACGGCATCGCCCCGCCGCCCGC
>CAXNFZ010000227.1:0-5189 GCA_964201495.1 Chloroflexota bacterium
GGCGGGGCGATGCCGTGATTCGCGGAATATCCTTGAGTTTAGTCACTCCCCAATCACTACAGCACCTCCTGTTGCCTTATACTTTTCGCATGACGATCCCCGCAGGCAGCATGACGGCCGAAGTGTTCGTGGACACGGCGAAACGTATCGAGCAGGAGGTCGGCGCCGTGATCATTGGACAGCACGACATCGTGCGCCACATGCTGATTGCCATCGTCACCGGCAATCACGTGCTGCTCGAAGGCGTGCCCGGCCTCGGCAAAACAACGCTGGTGCGCACATTCGCCGACGTGCTTGACCTGCACTTCTCGCGCATCCAGTTCACACCCGATCTCATGCCGGCCGACATCGTCGGTACTGACATCCTCGAAGAACGAGACGACGGCCGCCGCGCTTTTCGATTTCAACCCGGCCCTGTTTTTGCCAACCTCGTGCTCGCCGACGAAATCAACCGCGCCACACCCAAAACGCAGTCCGCCCTGCTCGAGGCGATGCAGGAACGCACCGTCAGCGTCCTCGGCCGCACCTATCCGGTCGCCGCTCCATTTTTCGTGCTGGCTACACAAAACCCAATCGAAATGGAGGGCACCTACCCGCTCCCCGAAGCACAGCTCGACCGCTTCATGTTCAAGCTGAACGTGCCATTCCCCAGCACCGACGAACTCGTCGCCATCCTCGAGGCCACGACCGGCAGCGCATTGCCCACAGCCGCCAAAATTGCCTCCGGAGAAACGCTCCTGTCCATGAATCGGTTCGCACGTCAGGTGCCGGCCTCGTCGCAGATCACGCGCGCCACAGCCGCTCTCGTTGCCGCCACACACCCGGACACCAGCAGCGCCGTCGACCTCGTCAAACGCTTCGTGCGTTACGGCGCCAGCCCGCGCGGTGCTCAGTCGCTGCTGCTCGGCGCTCGCGTACTCGCGCTGCTCAAGGGGCGGCTGAACGTCGCACTCGAGGACGTGCGCGAACTTGCGCCAGCCGCGCTGCGCCACCGCATCCTCGTCAATTTCGAAGGACAGGCCGAAGGCATCCGCCCCGACGACATCATCCGCGAAGCCGTCGCCAAAATGTAGCAAAAGCTCCTCCCGGCTGCCCACCGGTCGCGTCGCACCCTACGCACGCCCGAATTCCTTCTCCAGCTGCACTACGCCGATCTGTACCATCGTCGGCCGGCCATGCGGACATGTGCGCGGCGACTCGCACGCTTCCAGGTCGCGCACCAGCGCCTGCATTTCCGGAAAGCTCAGCACCCGGCCGGCCTTGATCGACATGCGCTTGCACACACGCCGCAATATCCGCCGCTCGATCTCCGCCCGCATCGGCTCAGCCCCGGTCTCAAGCTCCGCCACAATCTCGCGCAGCGCCGCGGCAATGTCGTCCTGCTGCATCATCTGGGGCACGGACCGCACAAGAAATGTGTTTCCCCCGAACCCGTCGACCTCGAAGCCCAGTTCCGCCAGCCACGGCAGACGTTCTTCCAGCATGGCAGCCCCGTCCAGCGCCACTTCCACAGGCAGTGGATCCAGCAACACCTGCGACGTCACGATGCCCAGATCGTGCTGTGCCAGCAGCTTCTCATACAAAATGCGCTCATGCGATGCATGCTGGTCGATCAAATAAAGGCCCTCCGGCCCTTCAGCGATGATATAACTTGCCGCCAGCTGCCCCAGGATGCGCAGCGCCGGCAAACCACTCCCCTGTCTCGCCGCTGCTGCCCCTGACTGCGGAACCTGAAACGCCGGGCGATCGCTGCCCTGTCGGCTGATTCCGATGCGATCCCACGCTTCGCTCCCCGCCAACGGCGGCTGCCACTGCCTTTCCCGATCCACCCCGGTTGCTGGGCCGGACTCACTGCGCCTTTCGGGCCGCGACTCCTCCCGCCCGGAATCCTCCACCGCCGGTGCCAGCCCTGCAAATTCGCCCTCCGCCGCCCGCTGAAAAACGCTCGGAGGCTCCGGCGGCTGCATATACGCGAGCAAGGCCGCGCGCACCGTGCGCTGTACTGCGCTGAACACGCCGTCGGCGTCACGAAATCGCACTTCCGTCTTCGCAGGATGCACGTTCACGTCGATCTGATCCGGCGGCACATCGATCAGGACCACGGCGATCGGATACCGCCCAACCATCAGCAGCGTGTGGTACGCCTGCACCACTGCAAACGTCAGACGTGTGTCCTGCACCGGCCGACCATTCACGAACAGCATGATCTTGCTGCGATTGCCATGACTCGCCCCAGGCAGCGCCGCATAACCACGCACCCGCGTGCCCGTGCGCGCATTAAATTCCAGGTCAGCACTTTCAGAAGTGACAACATCGCCGACCGGCGCCATTTGCTCCGCCACACTCGTCCCGAACACCTCCACGAGCACGTCGTGCAGCGCACCCGACCCGGTCGTCTGCAGCGACGTCCGTCCGTCGTGCACCGCCATGAATCGCACATCCGGATACGCCAGCGCATAGCGCATCACCATTGCGTCGATGTACCCCCGCTCAGTCTGATCACTCTTCAAAAACTTCAGTCGCGCCGGCACTCGGCCGAACAAATACTCGACCGACATCGTCGTCCCCGCCAGCCGTCCCTGCGGCTCCTGGATCGTAATTCGTCCGTTGTCGATCCGCAGCAGCATCCCCGTCTTCTCATCGACGTGGCGCGTCAGACAGGTCACCTGCGACACCGCTGCAATACTCGCAAGCGCCTCACCACGAAATCCGAGCGTGCGAATCTGCTGCAGATCATCGATGTCTTCCAGCTTGCTGGTGGCATGATGCACGAACGCGCGGGCCACCTCTTCAGCGCGAATGCCTTCGCCGTCGTCGGTGACGCGAATCAGTCGCTTGCCACCCTCCTGGGTTTCGATGCGCACTTCATGCGCGCCAGCGTCGAGCGCGTTTTCGAGCAACTCTTTCACCGCCGCCGCCGGCCGCTCCACCACCTCTCCGGCGGCGATGCGCGCCACCAGCACGTCGGACAACACGCGTATAGGCATGCCGGCATTGTAATTTCGAAGGCAGACCGATTTTGCGCGAGTGCGCGAGGCAAGGGGAACATCCAGCGTTGGAAGAAAATGAATTTCTCACGCGAAGCCGCGAAGAACGCGAAGAACGCGAAGAGGTCTGAATTCCATCACCGAAGAACCTCCCTCGAGCGAAGGCACGGACAAGCCATCACGAGCTATTTCCTTCGCGTTGTTCGCGTTGTTCGCGTTCTTCGCGGCTTCGCGGCTTCGCGGCTTCGCGTGACAAAAATCGTAACTACTCAGGCCTAAATCAGTATTTCCCGCGAAACGCGCGCTTCATCAACCATCCGTCATCCGAAAATCCTGCACTTCGAGCTGCAGCCGCGCCGTACCTTCGTACTCGTCCGCAATAGGATGAAACAGCACATCGATCCGCACACCCACCTCGCATTCCCGCACACGCTCACCCGCCCGCCAGCCGATCGCCGCCCACGTCGCACCGAACGCATCCCGCAGGCGCATCTGCAGATGGGCGCCGTCCGCGCCGACAGCGCGCACGCTGACGACGTGCATGCCGCGCGCCAGCAGCATCGGGCGCGCATGCGCCGCGCCGTGCGGTTCAAGCAGCGCCAGTTCGCGCTGCAGTTCCCAGCCAAGCTCACCCGGCAACAGCTCCGCATCGACAGAAAACGTGCGTCGCCATCCACCGGGCGGCTGCAAATCGGCAGCGTAGTCGCGCAGGCGATCGGCCAGATCCTGCACGCGCGTGCGCTCCATGCTGAACCCGGCTGCCGCAGCATGGCCTCCGTGGCGCACCAGTAAATCCGCGCAGTGATCGAGTGCTGCGGTGATGTGAAATCCAGGCACGCTGCGACATGAGCCGCGCGCTTCATCTCCCTGCAGCGTCACCACCACCGCCGGACGCCGATGCCGCTCGGCAAGCCGCGCAGCTGCCAGCCCGATCACGCCAGCGTTATACGCCTCGCTCGCCGCGAAAAGCAGGGGCACACCCTCTCCATATTCAAGAGCTGTCTGCTCCGCGTCCGCCGCGGTGCGCGCAGTGATCTCCTGACGCTGCACGTTCAGTTCCGTCAGCTCCGCAGCAAGCTGCCCTGCCCGCACATCATCCTCGGCCACGAGCAGTTCATACGCCGCACGCGCATTTCCCAGCCGGCCAGCCGCGTTCAATCGCGGCGCGAGCGCAAACCCGATTCGCCCGGCATCCACCAACCCGATGGCCACGCCAGCCGCTGACAACAGCGCGCGCACGCCCGGCCGGGGCGCACGATTGATCTCATCCAGCCCTCCGCGCACGAGCGCACGGTTTTCGCCCGTCAAAGGCACGACGTCGGCCACCGTGCCGATCGCCACAAAATCCAACAGCGAACGCTCGCTGAGTTCGACCACGCGCCCACGCCGGCGTGCTTCGCGCAGCAAACATTGCGCCAGTCGAAATGCCAGGCCGACGCCGGCCAGTGTCTTATACGGATACGCACAACCTGGCTGAAGCGGGTTCACGAATGCATGGGCTTCCGGAATCGCTTCGCCCAGCTCATGGTGATCGGTGATCAACAGATCGATGCCGCGCGCACGCGCATACTGCGCCTCGGCCACGGCGCGCGCACCGCAGTCGACCGTCACCACCACACGAATGCCCTCGTCCGCCAAACGGCTCAGCGCACCCGCATTCAGGCCGTAGCCTTCTTCGAAGCGGTCGGGGATATACACGCGCGGTTCAGCACCGAGCGCGCGCAGTACGGTAGCCAGCAGCGCACATGAGGTGACGCCGTCGCAGTCGTAGTCCCCGTACACGGCAATCGACTCACCCGCCGCGATCGCGGCATGTATCCGATCGACGGCCGCGCCCATGCCGCGCAAGTCCCCCGGACGCGCAGGGGCGAACGTGCCGTCGAGCAATGCCTGCGCCGCCGCAGGATCGTGCAGGCCGCGCGCGTACAACACCTGCGCTGTGACCCGCTGCAAACGCGGCAGTGCGCTCAAAAATTGTGCAGGGGCGGAAGGAGCCATGTGCCATTCGGCGAACATGCTCGTCAGAATAGCGCATCTTGCCGACGATCCGCGCAAAATGACTGCTCTTC
Organism: Chloroflexota bacterium; assembly: GCA_964201495.1. GTDB lineage: Bacteria > Chloroflexota > Anaerolineae > J036 > Brachytrichaceae > CANJQH01. The sequence goes on from CAXNFZ010000227.1 coordinate 5,057, forward strand.
GGCAGAAAGTGTCAGCTTGTACCTGTTCAGGCTTCGCGAAATATCTCGGACTAAGTGTCCGTCCGTACATGCAGGCGAAATTCCGACATCCCGGCCGAAGGCCGGGATGTCGGAATTTGTAACTACTCAGGCC
>CAXNFZ010000228.1:0-5159 GCA_964201495.1 Chloroflexota bacterium
CATTCCTTCCCCCGAAGGGGGAAGGAATGGCGCGTTTCGCGTTGGAAAAATGGATGGCCTGAGTAGTTACCAAAATCCAGATCCGGCGCTGGGCTGTAGCCGATCTTTCCTGTGTGCTTCACGGGTGCGTCGATGAGACGCTGCCTGTGGCAGTCGACTAGCCGCTTGTCTGCGGCCGAACTGTGCGCATGCGTGATGCAGTGTCGGATCGTTCGCAATAGGCTGAGCCTCAGGAGTTCTCCATGGCCTGGAAAAATCTCTGGCGTCGCAAGGTCCGGTCGCTGCTGACGATTCTTGGCAGCGCCGTTGGTGTGGCGGCTATCGTCGCCATGACGACGTTTGCCGATGGCCTCACCAGCGCGTTCTCCGTGATTTCCTCGACTGGCGCGGCCGACGTGACGGTGTCGCAGAAGGACGCGATGCTCCTGATCATGTCCGCGGTCGACGACGACGTCGGTCGCGAACTCGCAGCCCTGCGCGGCGCAGACGAAGTTGCTGGCACGGTCGTCGGCATCATGCAGATGACGTCCGAGATCATGACGCTGCTGCAGGGCATCGACGCCGAACAGGGAGTGACGATTCTCGCGGTCACGCACAACCACGAAGTTGCCAGCCGCACGGAGCGCGTGATCACGCTGCGTGATGGCCGCATTGAATCGGACGTGCGACTGACTGACCCGTTCGATCGCGACCTGCACGATTTTAAGGAATCACCGCTGGGTCGTGCGATCCGCGAGGGAGGCGAACTGCCTTCGGACGTGCAGCCGATCGCACAGGCGCTGCGCGGCATATTTGCGCGCGTGTAGCGCCGCATCGCGCTAAGACAGGTGCCCGGCTCCGATTTCGTATGCTTCGCGCAGGCCGGCGAGCGGGTCGCGGGTGGGGATGAATTCGTGAGTGACGAAGCCGCTGTAGCCGGTGGCGGCGATGGCGCGGAAGATGCCTGGGTAGTGCAATTCCTGTGTGTCGTCGAGCTCATTACGGCCGGGATTGCCTGCAGTGTGATAGTGCGCGATTTCGTCTTGCGCAGTCTGCAGGGTGCGAATCACGTCGCCTTCCATGATCTGCATGTGATAGATGTCGTAAAGAACTTTCACGCGCGGGCTGGCAACTGCTTTGCAGACGTCGTAGGCGAACGAAGTGCGATCCGCCTGATAGTCAGCATGGTCGACTTTGCTGTTGAGCAGTTCGAGCACCAGCGTGACGCCAGCGGCTTCGGCTGCAGGTGCGACGCGGCGCAGCCCCTCGGCGGTGCGCGCGACTCCTTCGGCATCGCGCATGCCTGCGCGGCTGCCCGAGAAGCAGATCAGGTTTGGAATTTTCCAGCGTGCGGCGAGATCGATGGCAGTGCGCAGTTCGCGTTCGATGCGCGCGTGATTCTCGCGCCGGTTCAGACCGGATTCGATTGAGTCGTGGCCCTTGATCGCGGAGATTTGCAGACCATGCGTTTGAATGAGCGGAAAGAATTCCTCAGGTGCCAGGTCGATGCCGGCGTAGCCGATTTCGGCGAGGCCGCGCACGAATTGGTCCGGCGTCAGAAAGCGCGGCACCCAGCACCACCATGCGGCTGCTTGCAGAATTTTGCCCATCGGTTTATTGATTCTCCTGGCCTGCCGGGCTGACTCGCATGGCCGGGCTGGTGTCTTGTGTGGCTTGGTTGACTGCCCAGCCGCCGATGTAGCCGAGGTAGGCCGGCATGAGCGGAAGGACGCATGGTGAGGCGAATGAAAGGAAGCCGGCGAGCAGGGCGACTGGGATGCTCAGCGGCAGGGTCTCCGGCAGCAGTCCTTCGAGGCCTGTGCCGAGCGCCTGCAGTGATGAGCTCCAGCGCGCAATTTGTTCGAGCAGCATCGAGATGCCGACGGCGATCAGCAGCAGACCGCTGATGATTTCGACCTTGCGCATATGCTGCTTCAGCTTCGCCAGCAGCGGCTGGACGCGGTCGGCCAGCGCAGCCATGAGCAGAAAGGGCAGCCCGAGCCCTACCGTATAAGCGAGCAGCAGACCGAGCCGGGTGGGCAGGTCCTGCGTGGCTCCGAGTGACAGAATCGCGCCCAGGAACGGCCCGATGCAGGGCGACCAGCCGGCAGCGAAGGACAAGCCGGTCAGATACGACTGTGCACTGCCGACGGCGCGTCGTGCGCCGCCGAACGACCGCGTGTCGCGGTAGAGGATCGGCAGGCGCAGGATGCCCAGCGTGAACAGGCCGAAAACGACCATCGCTGCGCCGCCGACGTAGCGAACGACGTCGCGCGCCTCGAAGAAAACGTCGCCGAGCGCCGTAGTCGCCAATCCCATGATGCCGACGATAAACGTAGCGAAGCCGCCGACGAACCAGACGCCCTGGACGAAAGTTGAAGAGCGTTTTCGAGCTGTCAGAGAATGTTCACTCATCGTTGGCCGTCCTTGGGTGATTTGGCCGTGGCTTCGGTCGTCGCCTCAGCTTCAATTTGATCGAGCACCTGTCGATCGTGATTAAGATTCCGACGACGCATACGCAGTGAGACGAAGTACAACAGAAATCCGCCGAGGAAAACCACGTAGGCGGCAATCAGATATGGAGCGTTTTTGTCGGTAAAGATTTCGATCATGGAGGATATTACTCCGCGGCGAGCTCTGCGCGCCGCAGATCGAGATGGTCAGCTTCCTCCTGCAGTGCGATGCGCATGCGCAGAAAGAAGACGTAAAAGACAGTGAAGGTGAGCAGCGAGAACAGCAGCACTGGCACCATTTCACCGGCAATGCCGAAGCCGCCCTGCTGTTTGGCGTTGACACTGTCCCCGAAGACTGCCGGGTGAATGCTCTGCAGCACACGGCTGACGAGAAAATTCAGCGGGATGGTGAGTGAGCCGATGATGCCGTAGACCGATGAGAAGCGCGCTCGTTGCTCTGGATTTTCGACGCCGCTGCGCAGCACGAGGTAAGCCAGGTACATCAGAAATTGCAGGAGGCTCAGGGTGAGTTTGAAGTCCCACGTCCACCAGGCGTTCCATGTTGGGCGGCCCCAGAGCATGCCGGTCAGCAGTACCATCACGATGAAGATCACGCCGATCTCGGCGGAGGAGACGGCCAGGCGATCCCACTTCATGTCACGGGAGCGCAGGTAGCGCACACCGCCGTAGGCGGAGACCAGCCATGCAGAGAAGGCGATCCACGCCGCTGACACATGAAAATAAAAGATGCGCTGCGCCTGGCCGCCGGAGGCATCCTGGGCGCGCGGTGCGATCACGAAGATCATCAACAGTGCGACGGTCAGAAGCGCGAGAGCGGCGGCGCCGACTGCGCGAGTCGTCTGCGAATTGCGTGCCGCATCGTCGGCAGAACGGGGAGCGATCATTGAACTTTCCATATTTTCACTTAGCAGATCGCAAGCATGCCTCAAGATTATACTGACGCAATGTCCCCTACTTTTACCGTCGGACAGACGCCGCAAACGCTCGGTGGCCTGCTGTCCCTGAGCGCGCGCCTGCTCTTTCGCACTCGCCCGATGCTGCGCATCGCCGTTGTCGTCATGCTTCCGTTCGCGGCGCTGCAAATTACAGGCGCCGGCGTTGCGCTGCTGCAGACGGCGGCGATGCTCGGCGACGATGCGAATTTCCTGCTCGCCATAAGCGTCGCTGCGATTGCGCTGTGCATCGGGCTGGCAAATGTGCTGCCGTATCTGGCGTATCCGTGGATGGAGGGTGCACTGGCTCATCGTGTGATCGAGGAGTCGCTCGGTCGGACCGACCGGGGCGTGCGCGGGACCTATGCGGCGGTCGGTCGCCGCTGGCCGGCGCTGTTTGTATCCAGCCTGCTGCGGCAACTGGCTGTGGGGCTTCTTGGGGCGCTTATTCCTGCAATTGTGCGGGGCGTGATGGTGGCGTGGAACGGCGATCCGGCGCTCGGCGTCGCAGGAGACTGGCTCGTCGCCGTCGGTGTTCTTGCGCTGTGCGGTCCGATCGGACTGGTAGCGACGATCCTGCTGCTGCGCGTGGTGGTGGACTGGAGCCTGCGTGCGCCGGTCATTGTGGCTGAGGGCGTCGGCGTGTTCGTGGCGCTGCGCCGCAGCCGTGCGCTGATTCAGGGCCATCGATGGAAGATGATCGGCCGGTTGCTTCCACTGGTGTTGTTGCAGGGATTGTTTGTCGCACTCCCGGCGCTGCTGTTCACCACGTGGCTGGGTGCGCCGGAGGCTCAGCCGTGGATGGCGAGCGCTGCGCCAGCTTCATTGATCGTCGGCGCAGTCGGCGTGTTTTTTCTTGCGCCGTATGAAGCAATTTTTCTGACGCTGAACTATTTGGATCTGCGCGTGCGGCGTGAGAATCTGCTTGCGGAAATGGCCGGAGCGATAGAAGAGCCCGATGGTGCTGCTTCAGCGGCAGCAGTAATGACGGTGGACCCAGCGCTGACCGCGCCGGCGACTCCGGCGCAGCGCATCATCTCGCTGCAGCAGCGTATACGCCATGAAGGGGAATCGTGCCCGCTGTGGCTTGATCTCGCCGGGGCATTCCAGCAGGTGGGTGATCTGGGTGCGGCGCTCGATGCGCTCGAGCAGGCCCATAAGCTGACGCCTTCGGATCCGGAAATCGTGCTCGCTATCGCAGGTGTGCACCAGGCTCGACGCGATCCTGGCGCTGCCCGCGCGGCGTTGCATCGATATCTCGCTCTCGAACCCAGTGAGGCTGCAGTTGCGAACCTGCGTCAGAATCCGCAGTGGCGAGCGTTGCTCGACGATGCAGAGATGGCCGGAGGAATTGAGCATGAGTGAGTTGGAATCATGGATCGCAGCGCTGCGTGCCGAACGAGAAAAGTTCGATGCGGTGTTGTCACGCATGTCGGAGGAACACTTCGAGGTGGCCGGCGTGGTTGGAGACTGGACGGTGAAGGATGTGCTGGCACATCTGACTGTGCGGGAATCGCGAGTGATCACACTGCTGTTTCAAATCGAACGCGGTGGGAAGGCCCAGCCGCTCGAAAGCAGCCTGCCGGTGCGTTTGAAGCAGAACGATAAAGACTACGTCGAGCAAAAAGAGCGGCCGCTCGATCGTGTGCAGACAGACTTTCGTGGGGTGCATGTGCAGCTGCTGAAACGCGTGGGGCAGATGACTGGATCCGCAGAGGCGGGCTTTTTTGATCGACGCCGTTACGCGACGCTGGGTGGACAGTCTCTGGCGGAG
>CAXNFZ010000229.1:0-5151 GCA_964201495.1 Chloroflexota bacterium
AAATCTGGTAACTACTCAGGCCATCCATTTTTCCAACGCGAAACGCGCTATTCCTTCCCCCGAAGGGGGAAGGAATAGCGCGTTTCGCGGGAAATACTGATTTAGGCCTGAGTAGTTACGAAATCTGAAATCTGAAATCTGAAATGCAAACTGTGCAATCTAAAATCGACCTAACCTATGAAATTTACTTTCTGGCAGCGCGCCGAACTCGCGCTTAGCGGGCCGCTGCCGGCCGATGTGCGCCGCAATATGCGCATCGAATTGCTTGCTTCGCTCTTTTTTGGCCCGTTTTACGCGGTGCTGCTCTTTATCCCGGTGATCCTGCAGCGCTTGAATGCCACTGCACAGCAGGTCGCCCTGTATCAATCGGAGTCGTACCTCGGCTTTTTGCTGTCGGCATTCAGCGTCATGCTGCTGCCGCGCAGGCGCATCCTGCTCTTTCTTGCGGTGATCTGGGCCGTTGGACGAGCTGCTTTTCTGCTTACGCCGCTCGTGCCCACTGTCGCCGGCGTGCTCGTGCTGTCTTTGCTGTACTGGCTGTCGGACAGCTTTCCTTCGCCCGGGTACGTGCGCGTGATCCAGCAAATCTATCCAGCCGACACGCGCGCGCGTGTAATGGGGGTGGTGCGCTTCGGCATGGCGGCTGGCATGCTGGCCGCCACGCCCGTCGCAGGCTGGCTCCTCGATACGGTGGGCCCGACCGTGCTCCTGCCGCTCGCCGGCTTGTTCGGCGTCGCCGCAGCCCTGACTTTTACGCGCATCCGGCTGCCGGCGCATCCGTACGACGCACCTGATGCCGTGCAGCCGCCGCGCATGTCGCCTCTCGCGCTGATCGGCCTGCTGCGCAACAACAAGCCGTTCGCTGTCTTTTTGCTCAGCATCACTGCATTTGGCCTCGCCGGTTTGCTTCCTATTGCGTTTTACCCGGCCGTGCTGGTCAACCGACTGCAGTTGTCCTACACCACCGTCAGCATGCTCGGATTAGCGCAGTCTGTCGTTTGGATGGTTGGCTATGTGCTGTGGGGCCGCTGGATGAATCGAATCGGCACTGTCGCCGCGCTGCGCGTGATCTTCATCATGCTCACGCTCTACCCGATCTGCCACTGGTTTGCACCGAACGCGTGGTGGCTGCTGCCCGCATACATTTCCAGCGGCATCGCCAGCGCCGGCATCGACCTGGCCTTCACCAACACTGCCATCAATCTCGCCGAACCTGATCGCGTCGCCGAATACTCTGCGCTGCAGCAGACCGTCATCGGTTTCCGCGGCATCATCGGCCCGCTGCTCGGCGTGCAGCTGTATCAGATGGGCGTCTCCATGGAGCTGATCTTCGTCATGTCGATTCTGCTGTACTTGACGGCGGCTGGATTGACGTGGGTAGTCGGTGGCAAAAAACACAGTGACGTGACAGTGAGGTGAATGAGGCGTCGAAAAAACGAGCGAAAGGAGCAGTTGGTGCTTTCTCCGTACCCGTTACAATACAGCCTGTTCCGGGCCCATAGCTCAGTGGCAGAGCGGGAGACTTTTAATCTCTGCGTCGCAGGTTCGATCCCTGCTGGGCCCATCTTTAATTTCAGACTTCAGATTGCAGATTTCAGATTGAAAGCCTTCATCGACGCGTTTCTCAATTTGAAATCTGAAATCTAGTAACTACTCAGGCCATCCATTTTCCAACGCGTTTCGCGGGAAATACTGATTTAGTCCTGAGTAGTTACGAAATCTAAAATCTGAAATGATGAAAACCGACCTCTCCCTCGACGCGCTCGCGCCGGCCAGCTTCGATGTCCTCACTCGTGCCCAGGGTCCTGCCGGCGCGCTGCCGCTGACTCCCGATCAACTCTCGTTTGCCTCAAGCGGCGACCTGTTTGGCTGGACGCAGAATGTCGGCATGGGCTGGGACCCGGCTGAACTTACGCGTCCGCAGGTGCTCATTCTCAGCACGCAGGGCGGCATCCGCGCCCCGGACGGCAAGCCGATCGCGCTCGGATATCACACTGGCCACTGGGAGGTCGGTCTGCAAATGCAGGCTGCTGCTGAAGCGCTGCGCGCGCTCGGCGCCATGCCGTTCGCCGGCTACGTCACCGACCCATGCGATGGCCGCACGCAGGGCACCGTCGGCATGTTCGACAGCCTGCCGTACCGCAACGACGCCGCTATTGTCCTGCGCCGCTTGATCCGCTCACTGCCCACGCGCCACGCAGTGCTCGGCGTCGCCACGTGTGACAAGGGCCTGCCCGCCATGCTGCTGGCGCTTGCAGGCATGCGCGACCTGCCGAGTGTGCTCGTGCCCGGCGGCGTGACGCTGCCGGCCGAGGAAGCCGAGGACCTGGGCAAAGTGCAGAGCATCGGCGCGCGTTTCGTGCAGGGCGAAATTACGCTCGACTACGCGGCCGAGATGGGCTGCAAGGCCTGTGGCACGCCCGGTGGCGGCTGCCAGTTTCTTGGCACCGCCGCGACTGCGCAGGTCATCGCTGAAGCGCTCGGCATGGCGCTGCCGCACAGCGCGCTCGCGCCTTCGGGGCAGGAGCTGTGGCTCGAAATTGCGCGCGCTTCGGCCGCTGCTGTGCTGCAGCTGCACGAACGCGGCCTGCGCACGCGCGACGTGCTTACCGATGGCTCCGTTCGCAACGCTATGGTCGTGCACGCCGCGTTCGGCGGTTCCACGAATCTGCTGCTTCACGTGCCCGCCTTCGCCCATGCCGCCGGCCTGCACCGCCCGACCGTCGATGACTGGATTGCCGTCAATCAGCGCGTCAGCCGCATCGTCGATGCGCTGCCCAACGGGCCGCAGAATCATCCGACCGTGCGCGTCTTCCTCGCTGGCGGCGTCCCGGAAGTGATGCTGCATCTGCGCGCAGCGAACATGCTCGACCTCGACGTGCTCACCGTCTCCGGCAAGCGCCTCGGCGACGTGCTCGAGTGGTGGGAGACCAGCGAACGCCGCGCCGCGCTGCGCGAAGTGCTGCGCGAAAAGGACAGCGTTGATCCGGATGATGTGATCCTGCCGCCGGCGCGCGCGCGTGAGCGCGGCCTCACCAGCACGATGACTTTCCCCCGCGGCAACATCACGCCGCTCGGCTCCGTCATCAAGAGCACGTCGATCGACCCGAACGTCATCGGCGCCGACAATATTTATCGACGCGTGCATCGCGCGAAAGTATTTATGCGTGAGGCCGAGGCCATTCGCGCCGTCAAGCAGGGCCGCATCGAAGCCGGCGACGTCGTCGTGCTCGCCTGCAGCGGGCCGATGGGCACCGGCATGGAGGAGACTGCGCAGGTGACCTTCGCGCTCAAACATCTGAGCTGGGGCAAACAGGTTGCGCTGATCACCGACGGTCGCTTTTCTGGCGTGAGCACCGGCGCGTGCATCGGCCATGTCAGCCCGGAGGCGCTCGCTGGTGGGCCGATCGGCCGCCTGCGCGACGGCGATCGCATCGAGATCATCATCAACCGCAACGACCTGACTGGCGCGCTCGACCTCGTCGGCTGGGAAGAGCCGGACGGCTCGCTGACCATGCGCGACGCCGCCGCCGGTGCGACAGAACTCGAGGCGCGCCCGTCGAACCCGGCGCTTTCGCCGCACCCGCAGCTGCCCGACGACACGCGCCTGTGGGCGGCGCTGCAGAACGCATCCGGCGGCGTGTGGGCGGGCTGCGTCTACGACACCGAATCGATCATCGCGGCCCTGAGCTGACAGATGCTGACCGTATGATCCAGCGGTACCCGGCTTCTTAGAAGCCGGGTACCGCTTGGTCAGCACCTGTCAGCTCAGCGATTCATCGCAGAATTCGCGCACGCTGCAGCTGCGACAGCGCGCCGGCTGATCATGGTTGCGCGCTGTCGCGCCGGCGCGCATGTCTGCGAGGGTGTCGAGCAGGTGCTGCCGGAGGTCCGCGTCCCAGTCGATCGTGAACTCGTGATCGTCGTAACGGATGATGCCGTGGTGCACTTTCGCGCCCAGCTGCTCTTCGGCGAGCAGGCAGTAGGCGGCCAGCTGCAGCACGTGCCCGTCGCGCGGCTGCGCCGGCGCCCGGCCGCTCTTCACTTCCACCGGCGTGATCGTTCGCCCATTGCGCACCAGGTAATCCGGCTTGCCGGCCAGCTGGTAGTGCCGTGAAAACAACGGCTTGTTGTTGTCCCGGCCCGGGCCGGTGTCGCTGTAGACCACCTTGCCATCGGGCAGGCCGCTGTCGGCGCGCAGCCGGGTGGATACGATCCACAGCAGTGCAGCGAGCGCAACCAGAAGAACAAGAGCGATCGTCATGTCGTCCGGAACGCCTCGCGCAGCGTACAAAAACAGAACCTATCGCACATCGATGCCCCAGCCGCCGTCGATGTAGATTACCTGGCCGCGGATCATGCTCGCGCCGGGCGAGCAGAGAAACGTGATTACGCCGGCGACGTCTTCGGGCGTGACGAGCCGTCCGGCCGGCGTGCGTTCGCGGCCAATCGAGATCATCTTGTCGCGGTCGGGGAAGAAGTCGAGCGCGTCCGTTTCGATCAGGCCGGGCGAAACGGCGTTCACCACGATATTCAACGCCGACAACTCGACCGCGCAGTACCGAGTGACCGCCTCGAGCGCCGCCTTCGACGCGCCGATGACCACATAGTTCGGCAGCGTGCGCGCCGAGCCGATGCTGCTGACGTTGACCACGGCGCCGCCGCCGCGCTTCTGCATCAGCGGTGCGGCCTTCTGGGTTGTGAACAGCGCCGACCGCGCGTTGATGTTCATCGTCCAGTCCCAGCCTTTCACCTTCTGTTCGAGCACCGGGCGAATATAGCCGGAAGCGGCGTTGTTCACCAGGATGTCGAGCCCGCCGAAGTGCGCATCAGTTTCAGCGAACAGGCGCTCGATGTCGTCGGGGTTGCCGACATCGGCCTGCACGACCAGCACGCGGCGGCCGAGCGCTTCGATCTCGCGCGCCGTCTCTTCGGCGGCGCTGCGCTTGCGCAGAAAGTTGATCACAATGTCACAGCCGCTGGCGGCCAGATGCAGCGCGGTCGCGCGGCCGACGCCGCGGCCGCTTCCAGTGATGAGGGCGGTTTTTCCGGTGAAGTCGTACATATGCTCAGTGTTCGAGTTAAGTGGCGAATGGTGGATAGTGATAGTGAGGGAGTGCTCAAAATCGAATTGATGAAACCCGCGAAACA
>CAXNFZ010000230.1:0-5127 GCA_964201495.1 Chloroflexota bacterium
CCTTCGGGGGCGGGCGATGGCGTGTTTCGCGGATACCAATTGGGCTTTGCGCACTCCCTTTTCAGATCCAGATCGTTTTTTCGCAATAAAAGATTGCCCGGGCAATTACCCTTAGAGTCTTACCCTGATTCGATTACCCTGCCTCAGTCCACGAATTTGCGGATAAACTCTAGCCTCGAAATGAAGGAAAAAGCCAAACGATCCACGCCTGTCTTTGCTCTGATTCTTCTGCTGCTGGGTTCCTTTATACCCACACGCGCCAGCATTGCGCAAGGCGTCAATCCAAATGAAAATACGCGCCCGGATGCGTCCTTCACGACGTACGTCCCGCTCGCAGTATCGACTTATCCGTGGCGATCGGTCGTCGGCGTAGAAGTACTCGGCGGCATTTCTCCAGGCTCCAGACTTCTTACCCGCACGATCGACCTCGGCGCAAACTGGATGCGGCTGAACCAGCGCATCTCCTGGCGCGCGCTGCAGCCGACGGAGGGCGGCCCGATCACATGGTCTAAGCTCATCACCTTCGAAAAAGAAATCATCGGCCTCAACGCCGCCGGCGTCACTCCCATGGTCATCGTCGACGACTATCCGACCTGGGCGACCATCGACCCATCGGACAGCTGCACCGCCATCCGCGCAGAGAAGCGCGAAGCATTCGCCGATTTCATGGCGCAGGTCGTAGCACGCTACACGCCGGCGCCCTACCGTGTGCGCTACTGGGAGCTCGGCAACGAACCCGACGTCGATCCGCAATGGGTCCCAAACAACAGCGTCTTCGGCTGCTGGGGCAGCATCCCAGACCCATACTACGGCGGCCAGTCGTACGGGGAAATGCTCAAGGTCGTCACCCCGCGCGTCCGTGCGATTAATCCCCTTGCGCAAGTGCTGATCGGCGGCCTGCTGCTCGACCGCGAACGCACTACCAACCCGGACAACGGCCGCCCCGAGCTCTTTCTGCAGGGCATCCTCGAAGCCGGCGCAGGCCCATATTTCGACGGTGTGCCATATCACTTTTATCCAGGGTATCAGGGCGACCCCGCGATCGACCACACGCTGATCGGCGGTTTCGATGGCGGCGGCATCCTTGGCAAAGCTCGCTACCTCCGCGGACTGCTCAGCGCTTATGGCTACAGCAAACCGCTCTATCTCAATGAAACCGCTCTGATGTGCGTGAACGACGTCCCAGCAGCACCCAGCTACACCTACTGTAGGCCTCCCGAAGATGACTTCTATGTGGCCTCCGCTCACTACGCTATCAAAGGCGGACTGCGCGCCATGTCGATCGATGTGAAGGCGTTCATCTGGTACGTCATCGATGACGGCGGCTGGCGCAACAGCGGCCTCTACCACTGGAACGGCACCCCGCGGCTGACTTACGGCGCACTGCGCACGTTCGCTCAAATGATCCGCAACACCACCTACCTCTCCACAGGCAGCGGCTACCCGGACACGCACGAAGCCTTTGTCCTGCGCCGGTCGAGCAATGAACATGTGCACGTCGTCTGGTCGAAAACTGTCGACCCGGCCGCCGTCACTGCCCCGGCAGCGAAAGTGATCGCCGCATACGACATGAATGGAAACGTGCTGCCTCCGAATGGCACAAGCGGGACGGACGAATTTTGGAACGTCGGCATCGACCCGATCTACATCGTGCGACAGCCGTAGTACTGCATCTCCTTTGGAGCGCATCCGTCGTTTGGGGCGACTTTCGAACGCTGACCGAAAGCCTGCCCCAAACGCAGCGAGGACACGGCCGACCACAAACGACGGCCTCTAAATCCGAATACACCCGCGCACGAAACTCCAAGTTCTGCCGCCGAGGATATTTCCTCACGCCAGGCCGTAAAAGATTTTTCCCCCGCATTCTTTGCGGCTTCGCGTAAGCCCAGTCTGCCCTCCGCATCTGCTTCCCAACCGCGGACGCACCCTCCTGTTGCAGGGTGATCAGTGCGAAGTTCTTACCAACCGATCACCACAAGTTTTCCCGTCCTCGCAGCCACGATCAACCGATCACCCGCCAGCGCACCGCCCACGATCATGGCGTTCTCGAAGCGATCGCCGACCACAGGTTCGACGTCGAATTCAAGCGACCATGCCGGCTCCCGCGCATTCGCCGGCAGCGCGTCACAACGCACGCGCACATTGCTCGACTCACCGCACAGTGCCTGCACGCCGGCTTCGTCGACGGCGATCACAGATGCATGGCCATACGGCAATGCGATGGAGCCGCGCAGTGCCCCCGTTTGATCGAGCCATGCCATGCGCACGCTGCTGAAGCCGGACGGGATCTGCAGCCAGATGCTGCCGTCGAACCACACCACTGCGTCGAAGGCGTTGCGCCCAGGAAAATCTTTCGTCCAATCCATCTGCGCCACGCGCACGAGCGACACGCCGTCACCCTCGCGCTGCCACAACAGCATCGCCGCCTGCGAAAGCAGATACAAACGACCATCGGCGCCCGTGACAAATTGATCAAGGTCATCACGCGACTCCTTCAACAGCACAGCGCCGCTGCGCGCAGAAAACACGATGTCCTTGAAAAAGACAAAACCGTCGCTCACGCGCAACGCTGGTGAGAAATAAGCGTACGGCAACTGCGCACGCCAGCGCAAATCGCCATCCGCATCCACTGAACCGAGTGCACCATCCAGCGCCACGTAGGCGTTGCCGTCGTCATCCAACACCGGCCCGGCGATGGCACGGCGATCAGCGTCGATCACTGTGCGCCATCGGCGTGCGCCTGTCGCATCGAATGCGGTGAGACCGCCGGCCGCGTCCGCTACGAGCACGTCGCCGCGAGCGCTCAACCCCGGCGCACCAATCGGCGCTTCATCGAGCGACGCACTCCAGCGCACACGGCCGTCTGCTTCGAGCGCATGGATTCGTCCAGCGCGCCCGCCTGCTGTCACATAGATCACGCCATCACGGCCGACCGCCACCCCGGACAACTCGTCATCCCACTGTCGCTCCCACACGATGCGCGGCGCACCAGGCACGAATGATCCCGCAGCGCGCCGACTACCTGCCGCATCCCGGCGCGCACTCGCCCAGAGATGCCCACCTGCCACCGGCTGTGGCGACGGCGGCGCCACTCGCTTTTCCACCAGCATTTGTGCAGCGAACACACCGGCCAGCGCCGCGACAGCCGCGCCAGAAACGATCAGAATCTGCACACGCGCACGACGCCGGTCCAGCAACTCAGCCAGACGATCCTGCTGCGATTGCACGAAATCGGTCACCGCGCGCGCCGCAGCACCACGATGGCGCCGTTCCAGCGCGAGGCGCATCCGTATGCCTTCCCCCATCAGTTGAAAGCACAGCACGACCAGCACGACTGCGATACCGACGATGAGCATTTGTGCCGTGTCACGCGACTGCACTGCGCTGGCCAGCATTTCCGCCAGATCTGGTGTGCCGGCAAGGCGCTGCGCTTCGAAATCGGTGATCATGATCCAGTTCGTGCCACCGGCGAAATATCCGAGAAAACCCAGCGATGCAATCGCCAGCAATGCCTCGCTCATCTCCACCACGAAGAACAATCTCAGCACCGGCAGAAGCTGTCGCCACACATGCCGTTGCATGATCTGCCAATCCGATGAGCCGAGCGCACGCGCTGCCTCGATGAAACGTTCATGCCGGATGATGCGCACCTGATCCGCGCAATACTGCGCCACCTCAGCCCAGCCGGTCAGCGTCAGGCCGAGCACGAACGCCGCGGCGCCGACACGTTCGGACAGAGCGGCAATTACCAGCAGCGCAACAAGAAAAACCGGCAGCGTCAGCGCCGAACTCGTGACAGCGCCGAGCATTCGCCCCCCATGCCCCTGCGACCAACCAGCAGCAGCACCGATCAGCACACCAAACACCACGCGCAGCAGCCCGATGCCAAACACCAGCATCAGCGTCGGACGTACCGCCCAGAGCAGCCGGCTGAGCGTATCGCGGCCATATGAATCAGAGCCGAGCGGAAACTCAGCAGCCACAAATGGAAGGAAAGGCGGCGCAACAAAGCGAGCACCGACCTCGGCCACATAGTTGAAGTCAGTCGGATTTCGCGGAGCCAGGCTTTGGCCGAACAACGCCACGACGAGCAACGGCAGCGCCAGCACGATGCCGCATGTCAGCGCAAAATTTCGTCGCCTCATATCGGCCGCACCTTCCGCTGCACGTCAGATTCCGTCACTTTGTGCAACCGTGGATCAGCGGCGTTCGTCGCTACATGAGTGGCGAGGTCAGCAATCACAAACAGCAGCGCCAGCGCAGTGAATGTCATCGCAGCAAGCTCAGGGTGCAGAAACAGCAGCGCCGCTGCGTCCGTCCGACGCGGCACGATCAACACCATCCCCAGCAATCGGCCGATACCCGGCCAGTTAAACAACCACTCGACGATGACGAGTTCAGCTGCCAGCAATCGAAATACACCGGCCAGGCCGTTGACCACCAGCGCAGCGACATTGGGAAAAATATGCGCGCGCCGCGCACTGCTGAACGAATGTCCGATGCCGCGTGCAGCGACGATATATTGCTTGTCGGATTCGGCCACGATCAGGTTGGCAGAGAACTGTGCGATCTGCGCGGCTGGTCGCAGTGCCAGCACCAGCGCCGGCCAAAGCCAACTGCCTTGCACAGGAACAACATCGAAGGCCAGCATAACCAGCAGCGCAATCAGCAGCACCCCGCTGTAAAACGAAGGCGTCGCCAGCAACAGCGTGGTGAATGGAAGCAGCCACCCGGAGATTCGCGACGGATTGTGTCGCGCTGCGGCCAGACCAAGCAATATCCCTGCCGTCACAGCCACGACGAATGCCGGCAGCAGCACCAGCATGCTGCGGCCAAGTGCGGCGACGACGACATCCAAAACCGCACCCTGGTTCTGCGGCAGCGCACCGAATTCGCCATGCAGCACAGCATCTACGTGCGCCACAATTTCGGCGGGGATGGAAGCACCAGCAGGCGCACGAAAAGGGCTTTGTTCATCCTGTATGCGCCGCGCCAGCAACGCATAGCCGTATCCAAGCAGATGCACCAGCACAAGAAGCGGAATCGCCAGAGTCAGTCTCCGTCTCACGCCGCGATCTTACATGCGATATCTGGACCAACGTAACTACTCAGGCCTAAATCAGTATT
>CAXNFZ010000231.1:0-5117 GCA_964201495.1 Chloroflexota bacterium
AGACGCCGCGATTTGGGCGCTTTGGTCCGGGACAGGCGACCAGTCGAGCGACCAAAAGAGCAGGCCGCGATCGAGCATCGCCCGCAGCGCGGCGATGCGCTGCGCCTCTTTAACCGCGGCAGTGGTCAACGCGCCGAGCGGCTCCTCGCTGCCCTGGCGCATCATCTCGGCCAGGCCGGGCGCCAGATCGAGCAGCGTGAACATCGCCGTGAGCGTCGACAGATGCCATTCGCTGGGCGCCTGCAGGTGCTTGAAGCGCGACAGTTCGTCGACGCCGGCGGAGGCGAGCGCCGGCAGCGCCGTGGCGTCGAAGCGCCGGCCCGGCAGCGACAGCGTGATTTCGCCGGCGTAGACGAGCGCAGCCAGCACCACGACCGCCCACTCCGGCTCCAGGCGCGCGCCGTCGAGCGGCATGTATTCGATGCCGTACACCGACGTGATCAGCTCATCGCGATTCAACACCTGCCCGGCCGGCCGCGCGCGCAGCTGCTCGACGACGGCGCGCGCATAGGGCGAGTGCATCGTGGTGATGCGCTCACCGTCGAGCAGCCGCAGCGCGTCGAGCACCGCCACGGCCTGTTTGGTGCGCTTCTGGCCGGCAGGTGCGGCCAGCACGTTGAGCGCGTCCTGCGCCGCCTGCGCGCGGTTGGCGCCGGTGATCAGCACGGAGAACTTCGGGGAATTCGGCGCGGTGTCGGCGAAGTGCGCGGCCATGCAGTGCGCAGCCACGGAATTCACACGATCGCGGAAGTTGGCATTCGACGAATCAGCGAACTGCCGGGTCGCTTCGCGCTGCAGATCGCCGAGCAGACGCCAGCGGCCCTGGTAACCGACCTCGAAATTTTCGTCGACGCGGCGGCTCACCCATTGCAGCAGGCGCCGGCGATGCTCGGCCGCCTTGTCGAGGTAGGTTTTCTTCTCGCTGCCGGTGGAAGCCGCCGCCAGTTCCGACGCAGCGGCGTAGTCGCGCAGCGCGCGGTCGAACTCGTCGTCGGGCTTCTTCAGGCGAAAGAACACTTCATCGGATTTTTTCTCGTTCTTGAACGCCGGCGGCTGATTCGGCTGCAAAAAGTACAAATAGAAATCACGCGGCGGCGCGGCGGTCGAACGCTCGTTCGGCGTGCCGAAAAAGAGATAGCCGGCGCGCGGCGAGTTGCGGTCTTTCCAGGTGAGTTCGTGCTGCCAGATGTGAAAGCCGGTGCGGTGCGGCTCGTCGGTGCACTCCAGCGCCGTTTTCAGCGCATCGAAGAAATAGGCGTCGAATTTGTCGGCGTCGAGCGCTGCCGCCTTGTCGGCAATTTTGGCGTCGAAGTCGACCGTCTTCTTCAGATCGAGATGCCACTGACCGTTGTCGACGTTCATGGTCAGAAACTGCCCGGCGACGGCCTTGTGAATCTCGCGCAGCGCCGCCTCGACATGCGTGAGCAGATCGCGCTCCGGGTCGGCGCCGCCCATCTGCGCCACGAACGGGTCGAACAGGCACAGGCGGTCGCGCAGCTCCTCGGCGGTGATGCCGACCGGCCGGTACACGTCGTCAAGGGTCAGGCGATGCACGGACAGCGCGGCGATCAGGCGGCGGGCGGTGGGCTTGTAGGCGTTCTTCAGGGCAGTTTCGCTGCGCTGGGCGAGCGTGTCGCTGCAGTCGACCACCTGGCGGATGGCCGGATCAGCGCGGAAGACCGGGTCGTCGCGCAGCGTCGCCCAGTAGCTGTCGAAAGCCAGCAGCCCGGGCGCGTCGGCCGGCACGTCGCGCCCTTCCAGGTCCTGCATGGCGCGCGAGAGCGTCTTCAGGACCTCACGCTTTTCAGCGACGATGAGCCGTTCGAACACCTCGAAATAATCGGGGTGCACCGGGAACAGGCGCACGAATTCGTCCAGACGGTCGGACATGCCGGCATAAAAATTCGTAAACGGCTGCAGGTGCGCGCGGATGCGCTGTTCTTGCGCAGCTGTTTTCCGCAGCAGTCGCTGCGCCACGACAAACTGGATGTCGGTGCGGGCGATGTGCACCTGTTCGAAGCGCGCCTTGACGCGGCGCATGCTGTCGGCGGCGAACTGGAAGCGCGGGCTGTCGAAGAGCGCCTCCTGCACGCCGGCAATAAAACGGAAGCGCAGGTCGCGGCACACCTCGCCGATCTCGCGCAGGAAGCTCAGATCGAGGACAAGCTCCTGTTCCTTGCGCGAGCGCAGGTAATCGAGCAGCTCATCGACGACGAGCAGCAGGCCGTGATCAGGATACGCCTCGGCGAACAGCGCCATCATCTTTTCGAAGGCGGCCTTATAGCCGGTGACCTCGAACGCGCGCGGGAACGTGTAGTTCACTCCCAGCGCGGACAGGCCGTCCTGCAGCTCATCGAGCAGGATGTCGCGCAGCGCCTTGACCGTGCCGCCGATTTCGACGCGGATGACTTTGAAGCGGCCGGCGATGGTGCGGGCGGCTTCGGCGCGCAGGCCGTCGTGGCGCAGATCGGCGAGCAGAGCGGCGTCCTCGGCCACGGCAGCGAGCACCGACATGAGGTGCGATTTGCCGGTGCCGTAGTTGCCGACGACGAGCAGGCCCTTCTGGTCGGCCGGCTGATCGAACTGCAGCTGCGGCAGCACGAGCGCGACGAGGCGCTCGGCCATGGTGTCGGAGACGACGTAGCTGCGCGCCAGACGCCGCGCCGGTTCGAGCTGGCCGGACGAGCGCAGCTGCACGACCGAGTCGATTGGGTCAATGTGAATGAGTTCGCCGTATTTCATCGCGGGACTTCTTCGAGTGAAAAGCACAGCACGCCGCCTGTGGATATCCTGTGGAATTCCGGATGGCCTGGGCGGGCGTACGAGAGAAAGCCGTCCTGCAGCGGGCCGGGCCATGCAGCGACGACCGTGCGTGCGCGCGCCGCAGCCGACAGAAGGTGCAGCGGCGCGATCTTGAGGGAAGACTCAAAGAGCAATTCGAGTCGATCGAGGATCAGCGGGGGCTCGGCGCCGGCCAGGCAATCCTCGAGCAGATCATGGATGCGCCGTGCGCGCTCTGAAGGCCCCATGTCCAGCAGCGCGCGCGCCAGCAACCCACTGAGCGAAACAACCGGCCGGCAGAGCTGCTCGGCGACGGCGCACAGCACACGCGCGCGCTGCGCCTCCGTCCCACCGGCAACCAGAATCAGGCGCGCAGAACCCGCGTGCACACCACGTGCTGCAGCCACCAGCGGTTCGATCACAGACCCGGGCATCGTTTCTCTTCGACGGTTCGTTGGTCAGAACACCAAAGTTTATGCGCAAAATTTCACCCAAACCATCGATCGGCATTCACAAATTCTCGTAGTTTTTGCTTTTTCCACCACGCAAAAAGACAAAATTTCGTAGCCACCCGACACAGCGCCGAAAGCGCGTCGCTGCCACCCGACGAACGCAGCCCGTCCGACGATCGCCCCGTACAATCTCGTCATGCCCCGCACCGACCTCGCCGACCAGATCGACCGCTGGTCTCGCCGCGCGCGAGCGCAGCAGAGTGCCCGGCTCGCAGGCATCGGCCTCGCCGCCGGCATGGCGCTGGCGCTGACCGCTGCCATCGTCTCGCGTCTGCGTCCGCTGTGGAGCAATGACGCACACGTGCTCCTATCGATCACCCTCGGTCTGGCCGCTGCCGGCATCGCTGCGCTGCTCCCATGGCTGCGCAGACGCGACCGCGCCGACTGGGCGCGTGAGTTCGATGCGCGCTTCGGCCTCGACGAACGCATCTCCACCGCCCTCGAACTCGAGTCCGGCCGCATTCGCACGCAGGAAGACGCCATGCGCCGCGCCCAGCGCGCTGACGCCGAAGCCGCCGCCAACGCCGTCGACATCCGACGCGCCCTACCCCTGCGGCCGCACACACGCGCGCTCGCCGTCGCCGCCGCTATCACTGCCGCCGCAGCGCTGACGCTGCTCGCCCTCCCCAACCCGTCCGATTTGCGAAACACGGCCAACGCAGCCTTTCGCCGCACCCTGCAGCAGCAGTCGCTCACCTTGCAGGAAGCCCGCGACGCGCTCGCCGCGAACACCACCCTTGACCCAGCCCAGCGCGATGCAGCGCTGCGCGCGCTCGATCAGGCGCAGCAGTCACTCGCCGCCCCGGACATCACGCCCGACCAGGCGCTTACCGCTCTGCGCGACGCACAATCCGAACTGAACGCCGCTCAGGACGCCGCCGCGCAAAATGCACAGGACGCGCTGCAGCAGGCCGGCCGCGCACTGCCACCCGATCCGTCCACCGCCGCGCTCGCCGACGCGCTGCGCTCCGGCCGCCTCGGCGACGCCGCCGAACAACTTCGCGCGCTCGACCCGCGCACCACCTCCGAGTCGCAGCTCACCGCCAACCAGCTCGAACAAATCGCCCAGGCCGTCCAGGAATCCAACCCACGCATGGCCGAGGCGCTGCGCCAGGCCGCGGAAAGCATGCGCAGCAACGAGCAGGAACAGGCGCAGCAGGCGCTCGAGCAGGCCGCCCAGGCGATGGAACGCACACAACAGGGGGCTCAGTCCAACGAAGCGCTGCAGCAGTCGTCCGAAAATCTCGCGGCTGCGCAGCAGGCAGCCGCAGAAATGCAGTCCGGCACGCAAACGAGCAGTGGGGAAAACGCAGACGCGCAGGCGGGAGAACAAAACGGGGGCGAAGCCGGAGACGCCGGCCGCCCCGGGGAAGGCGGCAGCGAGATGTCGGGACTCGGCCCCGGCCAGACCGGCCACAGCGAGGACGCCGGCAGCGCCGACGAAGTCTATGCTCCCTCGCGCGTGCGCGCGCCGGGCGAACAGGTCGCCCTGCCCGCTGCGCAGTCCGACGTCACCGCCGGCTCCGGCGGCCGCTCACTCCCCGCTCCCGACGCCGCCGCGCAGGTGCCCTACTCGCAGGTCTACGGCGAATATGCTGCCGACGCGGACGAAGCACTGCGCAGCGAATCCATCCCTGCCGCGCGCCGCGCAGTCGTGCGGGAATACTTTCAGGGAATAGGGGAGTAGTGGATAGTGAAAGTGGATAGTAATAGTAGATAGTGGTAGTAGATAGTGGTAGTGTCACTATCCGGGAGTGCGCAAAGCCCAATTGGTATCCGCGAAACACGCCATCGCCCGCCCCCTTTGGGGGCGGGCGATGGCGT
>CAXNFZ010000232.1:0-5039 GCA_964201495.1 Chloroflexota bacterium
CATCTACGCACCAAGCGTTTCGCGTGTGCCTTGCTGCGCAACATGAACTTTGATGCTCTGGCATCCTTTGCCAAGGCCCTCCGCGTTTGAGCCTTGTTTATTCCGGAAATCTATTAGAAGCCGGGTACGTTTCCTTCGTTTCGAAGGTCGGTGGTCAATCGTCGTCCCTTCGCCGTCTGCGATCGTGCGCCATTCGTATAATCCCGCTCGCGCACATGAAAACCTTCTTCCGCCTCCTCCGCACCCAGCCTGCTCGCCTGCTGCTGATGCTGGCCTTGTCGTTCACGTCAGCGTGCAGCGCTGCGCAGGGCGCCACCGCCACACCTTTCCGGCCGCAGATCACGATCGTTGCACCCACGATGGCGCCGGCCGAAACGGCTACCGAGGCTGTTGCAGCCACTCCGGCCACTGCTCCGGCGGCGACCGAGACCGCGGCGCCCACCACGGTGGCGACCGAGGCCGCCGCCGCAGGTCTGCCTGCCGGCGCAAATCCGTACACGGGTCTGCCGGTGCCGGCAGAAGTGCTCGCACGGAAGCCGCTGCTCATCAAGGTGGCCAACACCGCCGAGGTGCGGCCGCAGAGCGGCCTGAGTGAGGCCGACGTCGTCGTCGAGCACCTCTCCGAGGGCGGAATTACGCGCTTTACGTCTCTCTTTTTGACGAATGCGCCGAAAAAAGTCGGCTCGGTGCGCAGTTGCCGGCTGATCGACCTCGAACTGCCGGCGATCTTCGACGCAGCGCTGGTTTGCTCTGGCACCAGCCCGGGCGTCAAACCGCTGATGCGCAATTCGTTCGCGCACAAGAACGAATTGACCATGATCAGCGATTTTGGCCCGTATGAATGCGCATCGTGCCCGATGTTTCGCACCAGCGGCCGCTCGGCTCCGCACAATTTGTTCGGCAATGCTGTAAACGCGTGGAAGGAACTTGACAAGCGCGACCGCAACGTGCCTTCGACGTTCAAGGCATGGGACTTCGCGGAAGCGCCCGGCACTGACGGCAAAGTCACCACTGCGGTTGAAGTCGCCTATAAATCCGGCGTGGTCGGCTGGACCTACGACGCCACGAAGCTGCGCTGGCTGCGCTCGCTCAGCGCCAAGCAGCAGGTGGACGCGAACAGCGGCCAGCCGCTTGCGTTCGCCAATGTCGTGCTGGTGTATGCGCCGCACGTCACCACGCTGATCCAGGAAGACGTCACCGGCGCGCGCTCGATCGAAGTGCAGGTGTGGGGTGAGGGCCCGGTGCGTGTGTTTCGCGATGGCCGCGAGTACGGCGGCAAGTGGGTGCGTAATGCCGAAGTTGGCAGCTTCGAGCTGATCGACCCCACGGGCAAGCGCATTCCGCTCAAGCCGGGCAACACCTGGATCGAAATGGTGCCGCTCACCGGCGTCGACGTCGGGACCCGGTAGGGGCGACGCAAGCGTCGCCCGCCTACGGGATCACCAGCACCTGTCCGACTCGGATGGCGTTGCTGCGCAGCCCGTTGGCGGCGCGGATGCTCGCTGCACTGACCCCGAAGCGCTGGCCGATGCGAAACAGGTTGTCGCCGGCCTGCACGACGTAGCGGTGCGACGAATGGCCCGGGCGCTTCTCCGCTGGCGGATGCGACGTGCATGTCACGAGCACCAGTCGACGACCGACGGCGACGGCGCGCGGGTCGCGGATGCGGTTCAACCGCATGATCTCCGCCACGGTCGTGTGGTGCCGCACAGCGATGCTGTAGAGCGTTTCCTGTGCACGCACGACGTGCACGACGTGCACGTCGCGTTTGCCGCAGGCCGGCGGCGGCAGACGCGGCGGCGGAATGCGGCCGTCGACGATCACGCCGCCTTCGGGCAGCGGGGGTGGGACGATTGGTTCAGCTGTCGGCGCTGGAAGCGGTGTGGCGATGACCGGCAGCGTCGCAATCGGGGCGGCAATCTGTGTCGCAATTTGCGTGGGCACAGGCAACGGCATCCGACCATCTCTGCCGTCCACCACCGGATTCATCGGCGCCACCGGCGTCGGGATGCCGCGGCGCTCCTGCACCAGCGTGCTGCAGCTGCTGAGCAGCAGGAGTGCACTGCTGGCGGCTGCCGCGACGGTGTTGCGAATCAGACGAGCTCCTGTTTCAGCCGACATAGAATAGTCCTTCGGATAACCGACCGGAATCGCAAATATGCAGTCATCTCCGCAGCCGCTCATCGCATGTGCGTTCGTCGCATGTGCATTGAATAGGCGCATCCACCCTTACACACCCGCACCCGAAAATGCTTTGCTCTTGAAGCGTTCACTCGTGCAACATTCTCGACTTGCTCCCGAGTCACGACGGAGCCGGAATGGTTCTGGCAATCAATGGCGCAATTCCAGAATCACGTCTGCTGGTTTGAGTCGAGTGGACCGTCTGCCTGGATGCAGCGGCAGCATTGCGCGCAATAATAACGTGACTTGTCGCTTTGCGGTGTTTCAGCCATCGAGCGTTCTGAATCGCGCCGTCGCTTTCTTCGATCGAAAAAAGCAGGTGCGAGGCGGGGCAGAATCGACGAAACCGCCGCCAGATGGCCAGTTGTGCGAATACGTGCGAACAAAATAATGTAGTTCCTCGACCCCCTGTAGGAAACTTTTGAATCCGGTCATGCGCTGCGTGCGCCTAATGTCCGGATTCGAAAAACTTCCTTAGAGACGGCCCGAGGAGTTGCCCAACTTTAGACTTTCAGTTCGAATGCGTGCCAGCTCTTGTCTTTCATGGGGTGAGACGGCGCGAACCATACCCGAAATGCGTAGAGACGATGCGCCCCGCCAGCTTATTCTTGGCTGGAATGATGTTGATGCACTCATCGACCAGCTCGTAGCCCAGGTGACGGGCACGTTCGATTCGCTGTTGATGATCACCCGCGGCGGAATTATCCCGGGGGGGATGATTGCCGAAGCACTCGATATTCGCCATATTTTGACCGCTGCGGTCGAATTTCCGTCGGACGACGTGCCGCGGCTGCTTGCCTGGCCGACGTTTCTGCAATTCCCTGAGGACGGCCTCACGCGCGGTCGCCGCATTCTCATCGTGGATGACGTCTGGACGCATGGCCGCCATATCATGACCGTGCGCGGCCGGGTCGAGGCGAGTGGTGCGGTCGTCGAAACGGCCGTGCTGCATTACAAGCCGCACGCGTCACTTTTCCCAAACAACAAACCGACGTACTATGCGGCCGTGACCGATGCGTTCGTCGTTTATCCATGGGAAGTCGAACGTCGCCCGCGGTTGTCACGGGTCACGGATCCGATTCAAGGCTAGCCGCGTTCAGATGCATATCGTGACGCGAGTTGCGTAATCTCCAGTAAATCTTCATGTCTGCGCCTCTTTTCAGCACCTGCCCCCTGTGCCGCGATCAGCGACTGGAACGAATCAGCGCGCGTGCGCATTGCGGTGGATGCGGATGTCGCCTCGAATTCGACGCTGCCGACGGCCGTCTGGCCCGGATTGCGCGTTTTCCGCGCGAGTATGAGCATCTGGCGCTGGCACTGGCTGATCACTGGTACACCCGCCGTGAGATGTTTGCCGCTGTCGATGCCGCGCGATCGGCGCCGACGTCGGATGCTGTGGACGATTTCGACGAAAGCAGAGACGAAAACTCCGGCGGAACCAGCGATCAAAGCCAGGTTGAAAGTCGAGCCGAAAGTCGAGCCGAAAGTCGAGCCGGGCGAGAGGTGGATCGCTCTCGCTGGATGCCGCTGATCACACTGACGGGTGTGCTGGTGTTCGGTTGTTTGTGCGCTGCGGCGGCATCGGTTGTGGCTCTCGGTCTCTTCGTTTCGAACGTGTGGCTGAGTGACGGCGCGACGCCGGTGGCGCCTCAGGCGGCTTTGCCTCCGGGCACGGCTGCGCCGCAATCAGCGTCTGCGGCATTGCCCGGCGCCGCTGAAATGGAGTCCGGCTCGGATGGGCTACCAGCGCCGGAGCAGGTGGCCGCGCCCGTGCCTGGGGAGGCTGTATTACCGGCGCCCGACGCCGCCTCGCCGGCTCCAGCCGACGTCATTCCGCCGGTGCAGGTCGCTGCGACGACTGCTCCGCCGCCGACCGATCTGCCGATTGCCACGCGGCCGCGCCGCAATGTGCCTCCTGCGTTGCCGGCGCCTACGGCTGTGCCGACCCCGCTACCGCCTCCTTCGCCGCTCGATTCGCCGTTGCCGGCGCCGCCGAACGACGCGCTGCCCGGGCCTGAGCTTCCCACGCTGCCGCCGACGTTTACGCCGCCGTCCAACAGCGACGCTCTCCCGACTCTGTCGCCGCCGCTGGCCAGCGCCACATCCGTGCCCGCGTCGCCGACTCCCGCGCCTACCCCGGGCCCTGCGCCTTCAGCGACGCCGACCTACGCCCCGGGCTCGGTGCTGCTTCTCGGCGATCTCGTCATGCGCGTCGAATGGGCAGGTGAAGATATGATCCGAATTCAGAATACCAGCGGCCAGGCGGTCTCCCTGAACGGCATGAAGCTGGTTGCCCTCGTTCCGAATGGTGTGATTCCCAACGTGGCGCCCAGTGATCCACGGCTGATCTACGAGTTCACCAATGGCGCTACGATTCTCGGCAATCAGGAGTGCACTATCTATACCCGTGATGTGCGCTTGTCCGATCCGTGCCCGTTTGGCTGGACGGCTGCCGCTGGGCTGCTGTGGCCGGACGTTCCGGGCAAAGGTGTGACGGCTCTGCTGATTGACGCTGAGGGTCGTGAGCTTTACCGGGTGACCTACTGATCTTTCGGCAATCCGGGAATTGGGCTTTCGTTTGTACGCGGCAGTGCTCGCAGTACGCTGCTGTCACCCCGCAAATCGTGTGCAAATGGCTGGCTGGATAGTGAAATACTGACGAAATCCCTTCGAAGGGCTGATTTTTGCCTATAAGATTAATTTTTATGTCAATTTTATCGCCTGTGGCACTTGACAAGTGTGCGGCAATCACTACTATCGTCTAGATACATAGTCTGTAATGGCTTAGCATGTCGCACAGATCGCTGCAGGTTCACTGAAACGGCTCTTGCTTTTGTTGGAATCTCTCCACTCTGGGG
>CAXNFZ010000233.1:0-4981 GCA_964201495.1 Chloroflexota bacterium
GCGCGTTTCGCGGGAAATACTGATTTAGGCCTGAGTAGTTACCATCGTCGAACGATACAGATCGCCGTCGAGACGCAGCAAGGCGAGACGCTCGACAGGTGCGGCAGGAAGCGTATCGGCGAACCAGCCTTTGAGAAAACAAACCTGTAAATCGAGCAGGCCAAAATGTTGAAAATTCGCGCGCCTGCCCAGGCTGAGGGGCAGCCATCCGCGAGTCGCTCACCTGGCCTTCGCCAGGTCGATGTTCACGTCTCCGGCCTCACGCCCGGCCGCCACCCGCACGCGCTCCGGCGCGAAGCCGTCCGGCTCCATCAGCCGCACCCAGCCGCCGCCTGCTGCACGAAAAACGACATAGTAACCACCCGCCGGCAGCGCCTCGAAGCGATAGCGCCCGGCTGCGTCAGTCATCACGCTGTGCGAAAACGGCTGATCGGCGCACGGGCTGGCGCCGCGGAAACTCGTGCCGACGTACTCCACACACAATTCGACGGTCACATCAGCCTGCGCGGAGCCGGAAATCGTCACGCGCCCGGACAGCGTGCCTGTCAGCTCAGCGCCTGGCGGCGGCAAATCCGGGCCCGCTCCCTCGACGTCCAGCTCGCGCACGTCGTCGTCGCGCAAACCGGAATTGCTGGCGCGCAGGTGCAGCCACTCGCTGCCCTGCACTACGTCGAGGCCGTACTCCGTGGCGATCCACATGCGCCCGCGCGCATCGACCGCCGCCGCATGAACATGGTTGCTCGAAATCGCGCTGTTCTCGCGGCTGTAGTTCGTCCAGTTCTCACGCTCGTAGACGAACAACCCCTGATTCGCAGTCGAGACCAGCACTCGACCCTGCGCGTCGATCGCCACATTTTCAATCGTCACGATGTTCGGCAGCTCGATTCGCCACCACTTGCCGTCGTCGAACGTATACACACCGCCGATCGCCGTCACCCACGGCGCACCACGCGAATCGACAGCCACGCGCCCGAAGAACTCCTGCTTCTCGAACCCGGCGCCCTGCTCCCACACCTTCCATGATGCGCCGTCATAGCGCGCCACGCTGTTCGCAGTGACTACCCAGATCTTCCCGTCCGGCCCGGCCGCGATATCCTGCACGATCTTCGCGCCGCTGCCCGAACCGAGGCGGCGAGATTCGATCGTACGAAAACTCTTGCCATCGAACACGCTCACGCCGTCGTAGTGCGCCACCCACACGTTTCCCTGCGCGTCGCAGTCGATCGCCTCCGCAGCGCCGGCCGTGGCGCGCAGGCGATCGGTGCGCCAGCGCCCCTGCACGCGTGAGCTGATGCCGAACGTGTGCGCAACCACCGGCGTCGCTCCACAAATTTCGACATCGTTCACCTGGTCGCTCGCCAAGCTCTTCTGCGCCGCGCCGAACGACGTCCACCCGGCGGCGTCCACACATGATGCGCCGGAGCCGAAGTAGCCGACCCACGCGCCGCCGCCGCTCGCGCACGTCGATACAACAGCCGTCGCCGTCGCAGACACCGTCGCCGACACGGACGCATTCGCCGGCACGGCCGCAGTCGTCGTGATCGCCGCCGTCGGCGCCGGCGCCTGAGCCGACGCGGAAAGAGGCAGCAACGCGCACACAGCGGCTGCGGCGATGACGAAATGAAATTGCAGTCGATTCATCATTTTTCCTCTCAACGACCGGCGACTCACTATCCACTATCACTATCCACACTCACTCCCCCCACCCTACATCGAGTGATGCGTCTGCAAGCTCCGCACCTTCATGTCGCGCGTCTGCATGGCGCGAATGGCGCTCACCGCCGCCGACGCTGCGCTCAGCGTGGTGAGCAGCGGCGTGCGATTGGCGATCGCTGCGGCGCGGATCGCCTGACCATCGGTGTAGCTGCGCTGACCGAGCACAGTGTTCAGCACGAGCGCAATCTCACCCTTTTGAATCATGTCGACCACGTGCGGCGACCCTTCGCTGACCTTGTTCACGTCGGTCGCCGGCACTTTGAACTGCGCCAGGAATTCGGCCGTGCCGCGCGTGCAGACGATCTCGAAGCCGAGGCGATTCAGGTCGCGCGCGATCTTGATCGCCGCGGCCTTGTCGTTGTCGTTGACCGTGATCAGCACCTTGCCCTGCGTCGGCAGGCGCTCACCCGCACCCAGCGCAGCTTTGGCGTACGCCTGACCGAAGCTCGATGCATGGCCCATCACCTCGCCGGTGCTGCGCATTTCGGGGCCGAGGCGCACTATCGCCGTCGGGAATTTTCCAAACGGAAGCACCACTTCCTTGACGAAGAAGCCATCCAGCTCCGGCTCCTCGGTGAAGCCGATCTGCTCGAGCGTCTGCCCCACCGCGATGCGCGCAGCAATCTTCGCCAGCTGCACGCCAGTGGCCTTCGAAACAAACGGCGTCGTGCGGCTGGCGCGCGGGTTCACCTCGAGCACGTACACGATTTCGTCCTTGATCGCGAACTGCACGTTCATCAGGCCCTTGACGCCGATGCGCAGGCCGATGCGCTCCACGTAGTCGCGAATGATGTTGAGGTGATATTCGCTCACCTTCAGCGGCGGCAGCACGCATGCGCTGTCGCCCGAGTGCACGCCGGCCTCTTCGATCTGCTCCATGATCCCGCCGACGACCACGCGTTCGCCGTCGCCGACCACGTCGACGTCCAGCTCGAACGAATCCTCAAGGTAGCGGTCGATCAGCACCGGCGCATCCGGCGACACGCGCGTGGCCTCTTCGATGTAGTGCTGCAAGTCGGACTCGTCGTAGACGATGCCCATGGCGCGGCCGCCGAGCACGTAGCTCGGCCGCACCAGCACCGGGTAACCGATGCGCTGCGCCACGACCTTGGCTTCGTCCAGCGACATGGCGTTGCCGTTCTCCGGCTGCGGGATGCCGAGCTCGTTCAGAATTTCCGCGAACTGCTTGCGATCCTCGGCGAGCGCGATCGCGTCCGGCGACGTGCCCCAGATCGGAACGCCGGCGTCCTTCAGCTTCTGTGCCAGATTCAGCGGCGTCTGTCCGCCGAACTGCACCAGCACCGGCACGGGAGCGCCGGCCAGCGCGCTCTCGGTCTCCCACACATTCAAAACGTGCTCGAGCGTGAGTGGTTCGAAATACAACCGGTCGGCCGTGTCGTAATCCGTGCTGACCGTCTCCGGGTTGCAGTTGACCATGATGGTCTCGAAGCCGAGGTCCCGCAGCGCATAGCAGGCATGCACGCAGCAGAAGTCGAACTCGATGCCCTGGCCGATGCGATTCGGGCCGCCGCCGAGGATCATGACTTTCTGCCGCTTCTCGGCGCCCGGGCGCAGCACGCTGCTTTCATCGTATCCGTCGTAATGTGAATACATGTACGGCGTCTGCGATTCGAATTCAGCCGCGCAGGTGTCGATCAGGTAGAACGCAGCGTTCACGCCGAGCGACTTGCGATGCGCACGCACCGCAGCCGGCGTAGAGCCGGTGAGCGCGGCAATGTACGCATCGCCGAAGCCTTCGCGTTTCGCACGCAGCAGCAGATCGCGCGGGAGCGATTCGAGCGCAGCGCCGCGCAGTTCTCGCTCGGTGGCCAGCAGTTCGTGGAACTGCTCGATAAACCACGGATCGAATCCGGTGAGCGCGTGCGTTTCCTCGGTGCTCATGCCGTTGCGCAGCGCATCGAGCGCGTCGAACATGCGCCGCGCCGTCGGGCGCGAAATTACATCGCCGGGCGTCTTCAGCGCCTCGAGGCCGAGGCGGCCGATCTCGAGGCCCTGCAGCGACTTCATGAATGCTTCCTTGAACGTGCGGCCGATCGCCATCACCTCGCCGACGCTCTTCATCTGCGGGCCGAGCGTGTCGTCGGCGCCGGGGAATTTTTCGAACGCCCAGCGCGGGAACTTGACGACCATGTAATCGAGAGACGGCTCGAACGACGCCGGCGTCTTCTTCGTGATGTCGTTGGGAATCTCGTCGAGCGTGTAGCCAACGGCCAGCAGCGCAGCGATCTTGGCGATCGGGAAGCCCGTGGCCTTCGAAGCCAGCGCCGACGATCGCGACACGCGCGGGTTCATCTCGATCACCAGCGCTTCGCCGTTGGCCGGGTTCACGGCGAACTGCACATTGCTGCCGCCCGTCTCCACACCCACAGCGCGCATGACGATTTTGGCGATGTCGCGCAGACGCTGCAGCTCGCGATCGGTCAGCGTCATCGACGGCGCGACAGTGATGCTGTCGCCGGTGTGCACGCCCATGGCGTCGATGTTCTCGATCGAACACACCACGACGAAGTTGTCGTTGCGGTCGCGCATGACCTCCAGCTCGAATTCCTTCCAGCCGATCACGCTCTGCTCGATCAGCACCTGATGCACCGGGCTGGCGCGCAGGCCCTTTTCAGCCTTGACCTTGAGATCCTCAGGGTCGTAGGCGATGCCGCCGCCGCTGCCGCCGAGCGTAAACGACGGGCGAATCAGCACCGGGTAATTCGTCATCTCAGCGACTTTCAGCGCCTGCTCGACCGTAGTCACCGTCTCGCCGAGCGGCACGTTCAGGCCGTTCGCGAGCATCGCCTGCTTGAACAGCTCACGATCCTCGGCGACGCGAATGGCGTCGACCTTGGCGCCGATCAGTTCGACGCCGTACTTGCTCAGGATGCCTTTCTCCTCCAGCTCGACGCCGAGGTTAAGCGCCGTCTGCGCGCCGACCGTCGGCAGCAGCGCGTCGGGCTTTTCGATCTGGATGATTTTCTCGATGATTTCGGCCGTGAGCGGCTCGATGTACGTCGCGTCAGCGAACTCCGGGTCGGTCATGATCGACGCCGGGTTGCTGTTGACGAGAATAACGCGATAGCCCTCACGGCGGAGGACTTTGCACGCTTGTACGCCGGAGTAATCGAACTCGCAGGCTTGGCCGATGACGATAGGGCCTGATCCGATGATCAGGATCGATTTGATGTCTGTGCGCTTGGGCATTGCAAGCGGCAATGATAACCGGTCTAATATCCCGCCCGATTGACATAGCGCCGCA